>JANOLM010000539.1:0-3932 GCA_031419815.1 Bacteroidia bacterium | reverse complement strand
GAGTTGATGAATGAAGCACGTAAGCAATTAGAAAATGTTTTTATATATAAGGATGAAGGAAAAACCGTTATCAAAAAGGAGGCTTTTAAATCGTTTCAATATCCGGCACCTGTGCTATGGGAGATGGTAAAGCATTTCGGTTTTAATATTGAGCAGTGCGAGGAAATCATTCAATCCCTTCATGGCCAACCGGGCAAAAAATTTCTTACGTCAGCTTATCAATTGGTAATCGATCGCGAAAGCATAATCATTTCAGTGCGTCAGAATTCATGGGAAAAAACTGAGATTCAATCGGGCCAAATACAGGCCTCGCTAGGGCCTTGGAATTTGAACATTGAAGTGAGCGAACCTGATGTTAAATTCAATCCGCTAGAAGCTGTTATCGATCTGGAGAAATTACATTTTCCTTTGCGTTGGCGAAAGTGGAAAGCCGGAGACTCTTTTTGTCCGTTAGGTATGGATCATCATAAAAAGATAAGTGATTTTCTTATCGATCAAAAAATATCGGTTGCGGATAAAGATACAGTAACGGTGTTGGAATCTAGCGGAGAAATTTGCTGGGTAGCAGGCCATCGTGTCGATAACCGTTTTAAAATCACGAGCCAAACAAAGCGTGCTGTAATTTTTCGAATCGGGTTATCTATAATTTGAAATCAATCTCGTCTTATTACCTGCAACATTGTAGTTGAAACTCACAATTGTTTTTGATAGATGCGGTAACGTTTATAGATTGTTCCTCCTACCTTTTCAAATTCGGCACGCATCAGCTTATTTGTTTCTAATATCAGGTGGCTGTCCATTACAGTAATGCCGCGCCTCTGTGCTGTTTCAAGCATCGATTTTCCCAGCATCACATTCAACCCAATTCCGCGAAAGCCAGGCTTCACTGCTCCTAGCATTAAATTAAGTTGTTTCGCTTTGCGCGAAGCCCTTAGAATATGAATAAATCCAAACGGAAAAAGTTTTCCCTTCGCTCGTTGTATACCTTTACTGATGTCGGGCATGCCCACGCCAAAAGCAATGGTCTCCCCTTTGCTGGTTTGAATTACTTTTACAAATTCAGGATCGAGAACAAAAAGATATTGATCGGCCAGACTTTTCATTTCGTCTTCGGCCATAGGCGTAAATCCGTATAGATGAGTGTACGCTTCGTTCATGAGACGCAGAGCAGGCAAAATGTGTGGTTTTAATCCTTTCTTATTTTTAAATTCAAGAAGTTGAATATTGGTATTGCTCAAAATACGATTGGCAATTTTCTCATATACGATTGGCATCCTTTCAGGAACAATTAATTTATAGGAAACACAATCAACTTCTTTCTGATAGCCCTGTGCTTCTAAGAGTTGTTTGAGATAAGCCGGGTTAGTTGGTGTTACAATAACGGGAAGGTTTTCAAAGCCTTCAATTTGTAAGCCTTGCGGGTCTTTATCAGAGAATCCATAAGGGCCAATCACTTTATTCATTCCCCTTTCCTTTCCCCATTCCTCAATGAAGTTGACTAAAGTGCGGGTTACGCTTAAGTCATTAATACAATCCAGATTAAAAAAACTGACATTTTTTAGCCCATGTTGTTGATTATACTTTTTATTAATGATGCCCATAATTCGCCCGACAGGCTTCTGATGTTGATACGCAATCACACGGATAACTTCGGAATAAAATAATGCCTTGTTTTTCTTTGGATTGTGAAACGCCCATTCATCCATATAAATAGGAGGCACCCAGTTGGGATAGGCAAAATAGATTTTCTGAGGTAGGAATATGTATTCCTTAAGCTGCCTTTTGGTGCCAACGGTTTTGATTTCAATGGACATTAGCTTCAGGTTATTCAAGCTTTTTTAGGATACAAATTTAGGATACAAATTATTGGTAATCTAAGGATTCCAGTTGCTTTGATTATAAGGATGCCTGTGTGTCCATGTTCTGGATCACGTATCCGGTGTGTTATTTTCTGCATCAATAAACTAAAAATCCCTTTTTCTTTCTTTAAACCTTTATAAATTGCCCCCCGGATTTTAAACATACTCAATATGAAAATAACTGTAGTAGGTGCCGGTAATGTAGGCGCCACCTGTGCTGATGTGCTGGCATACAAAGAAATAGCAAATGAAATTGTTTTGGTAGATATACGCGAAGGTTTTGCTGAAGGCAAAGCGCTTGATATCTGGCAAAAGGCCCCCATCGATTTATACGATAGCCGCACCATTGGCTCAACCAACGATTATGCTAAGACAGCTGGTTCCGAAGTGGTGGTGATCACCTCTGGTCTTCCACGCAAGCCAGGCATGACCCGCGATGATTTGATCGGAACAAATGCGGGTATTGTTAAATCCGTAACTGAAAATGTGGTGAAGCATTCTCCAAATGCAATCATTATTGTTGTCTCTAATCCTTTGGATGTGATGACTTACCAGGCACACATAACTTCAAAATTGCCTCGAATGCGTGTGATGGGTATGGCTGGTATTTTGGACACCGCACGCTATCGCGCTTTTCTGGCGGAGGCATTGAATGTTTCGCCTAAGGATATTCAGGCCATGTTGCTTGGCGGCCATGGTGATACAATGGTTCCCCTTCCCCGCTACACGACTGTTGCGGGAATTCCTGTAACGGAATTGATTGATACGGACAAACTCAATGCTATCATTGAACGCACCAAAGTTGGTGGAGGAGAGTTGGTGAAATTGATGGGAACATCTGCCTGGTATGCACCGGGCGCGGCCGCAGCGCAAATGGTAGAATCTATTGTGAAAGACCAAAAAAGAATATTACCTGTGTGTATGCAACTTGATGGTGAATACGGCATCAAAGATTGCTACCTGGGCGTGCCAGTTGTATTGGGCAAAAATGGCGTTGAAAGAGTAATTGAACTTGATCTGAACAGCGATGAGAGGGCCTTACTTGAAACTAGTCGCAAACATGTGAAAGAGGTGATGGAGGTGTTGGAGAAGATTGGGAAGTAGAAGAAAGCTTAGAAAGCTTAAAGTAGAAAGTCTAAAGCTGGGTGAAGAGCCTGGCTTTTTTTAAATATGATAAAGCCAATTAGGAATAATAAGCAGTATGAATCTGCTTTGAGCAGAATCTATGATTTGATGCAAAAAGGACTAAAGGTTAATTCACCTGAATCAGATGAGCTTGAGATATTGTCTCGTTTGGTTAAGGGTTTTGAATGCGAGCACTTCCCGATGTCAAAGCCTAGAATTATTTGAATTACTAAGACATCCAAAGCAAAAAAGGAAAAATGCTTAAAGGTCTATTAGCGGTTATTATCACAATTCAAGTTTCGTATTCCCAAACCCTTATAAAAGGGAAAGTTCTTTCACGGCCCGATAAAAAACCGATTGCTTATGCCAACATTGGAATTTTAAATACGGGCGTTGGTACGATATCAAATGAGGATGGGGTCTTTTCTATAAAAGTACCGGAACAACACTTGACAGATACTTTGCTCTTTTCTGCGATAGGATATAGCAGGAGAAGTGTTCCGGTTCAATCTATAACAACTGACGGGTTAACTATTCTCTTGGAGGAACAGATCACCCAACTGAAAGAATTGACCATTACTTCAATTAAGGAAAAAAATAAGCACTTTAAATTAGGCAACAGTAGTTGTCACGGAGGTGTTTTAGAAACAGATACTACCTATGCCGGAGCTTCTATTGCTTTACTTATCAAGAATGAAAATCCTCATCTTGAAGAGCTTGTATTTCCTGTTTACCTGGAACAGGCTCGTATCCGCATTTACCGAAACAATCTCACATCATTTAAATTGCGAATTCGAATATATTCGGTAGATAGCTTGACGAAACAGCCGGGCGAGGATCTGCTTGATAAAAGCGTGGTCTTGGAATCTTCCATGAAAACCGGTTGGCTTGAGTTTGATCTATATCAAAAACGATTACTTGTTTAGAAAAAATACATTAATTAATTTT
>JANOLM010000538.1:0-5210 GCA_031419815.1 Bacteroidia bacterium | reverse complement strand
GGTATCTTACTCTTTTAGGTGGAATGATGGTTGACTGGCTGAATGTTTCTTTTGTATGTGCATGGTGTTCTATCTCTCCATGAAATTTTACATCGCATTTCTCCGCCACTTTTTCTATCAGCCTTTCAAACAATTCATTTACACCGGCATCGTTAAATTGTGCAGCAATGGTACCAATGATGGGTAACTCTTCGTCCTTTGCTGTCCATAACTGATGATTACGTTTGTATTGTTTGCGAACATCATGCAGCGCATCCAAAGCGCCGGCCTTATCAAATTTATTTACACAAACCATATCGGCATAATCAAGCATATTAATTTTTTCCAGTTGCGATGCTGCACCGTATTCGGGTGTCATAACATACATACTTACATCTACATAATCTAAAATTGATGCATCGCTTTGTCCCACACCGGCACTTTCTAAAATAATAAAATCATAATTAGCTGCTTTGCAAATGTCAATGGCTTCCTGCACATATTCGCTCAAAGCTTTATCACTTTCACGGGTGGCAAGGCTACGCATATATGCCCGTGGAGAAGAAATAGAATTCATTCTGATACGATCTCCCAATAAAGCACCACCCGTTTTTTTCTTGGATGGGTCAACAGAAATTACGGCGATGGTTTTATCAGTATAAGCATTTAAAAAACGACGGACAATTTCATCAGTAACAGAAGATTTACCAGCACCACCTGTACCCGTTATACCTAAAACAGGAATTTTTTTTGTGGATGCTTGTTTCCCATTATCAGTTGCAGCTATTCCATTTTAGGCATCAAAAAAAACTTTTGGGAAGTTTAGTTCGAAACAATTTTTTGGTAGATGTTTCGCTTTGGGTCAATATTCGTGAGAATATCATAGGCTTCGCGCCTCACCGGAAGACTGCCTTCTGAAAAAATATTGACCAACTCGGTTGCTTTTGTATCGAAGAAGGAAATTACCAGTATTGAATTGGGATAAATAGACCAGACGTTTTTGACAGATTTTAAAACATCCAGCACTTGGCCACGACTTTGGTCAGGGTTTTTGCCAAAGGTGTCTAACGCAAGCCGATGGTATTTATAGGTATTTATCCGCAACTCAGCCATTTGAGGGTTATTAATATTGTCAATAAGGGCGTAGCGATTGCGGCTGTTGCCAAGCCCTTGCCAACCTACCCGGTTAGAGCCTTGTGCATTATTTGCAACGATGAAAGCTTTTTGAAAATAAGGGCTACCACCTAATTCACTCATAGAGTCATAGTCCATGCCGATAATAATGTAGGCATAAAAGGCCAACATGGAGGTTAGGTTGGTAATGTAGTTGTTGTCGTTATATTCTAATGGAAGGGATTCGATGTACTCAAATTCCCAGTCACGATCGGCAAAGTTGAACAAAACTGTTTCGTAGTTGGTGTTGTAGATCGGCCTTGCTGCCGTAATCTGAACATTGGCTGCAAAGTTGCCAATGGAGGGCATTTTATTGATATTCAGAAATAAGGTGCAGTTGATCTTTTCAAAATTTTTATAGGAGTCATTTGTCCATTTACGCGTATTTAAAAAAGTAGCGAATGCGCGCTCCATGTCCTTGAACACGCCCCGATCTGTTGTTCCAATTTGGTCGGCATTTATCGTGACTTTGCAATTGAGTTCCTGTCCGAAGATATGAAACGGCAGAAAAAACAGGATGATGGCTGAAATAAAGTTACGCATGAGCCTTTTCAATAATAGCATCAACGATATCGCTGGCTACTTCTTGCTTGCTTTTTAAAGTAAATTGCTTCACCCGGCTTTCGCGGTCAATAATGCTGACTTTATTGGTGTCACCCCCAAATCCAGCGCCTTTGTCATTTAAAGAATTGAGGACAATCAGATCGAAATTTTTTGATACGATTTTCTTCTCTGCATTGGCAAGTTCATTTTCAGTCTCCAATGCAAAGCCTACAATGATCTGCCCGTTTTTCTTAAGTTTCCCAAGTTCAGCGGCAATGTCATGTGTTTTGGTAAGTTCAATAACAAGATTTGATTCTGTTTTCTTTATTTTTTGATCAGTCTTTATGAGGGGGCGATAGTCAGCCACTGCTGCGGAGAGAACGGTAATATCAGATGCCGGAAAAATATCGCGGCAGGCGTTGTACATTTCTTCAGCTGTTGTAACTTTTTTAACTTCTATGTTGGGATGAGTTGTTAATTGTGAGGTGGGGCCAGAAACAATTTTTACATCGGCACCTTCACGTGCCAGAGCTTCTGCTACTGCAAAACCCATTTTGCCGCTTGAATTATTTCCGATAAAGCGTACTGGATCGATAGCTTCGTGTGTAGGCCCGGCAGTTACAAGTGCTTTTTTCCCCTTTAATTTTCTATCAGAAAAATATTGCTTCAGATGTAATATGATTTCTTCGGGTTCAGCCATTCTTCCATTCCCGATAAGGCCACTGGCCAGTTCTCCATAGCCAGGTTCAATTATCCGGTTTCTCCAACCTATAAGGTTTGAAATATTGGATTGGGTAGAAGGGTGTTGTAACATATCCAGATCCATTGCAGGAGCGAAGAACACCGGGCTGCGAGCGGATAGGTAAACAGCCAGGAGTAGATTGTCACAAACCCCATGGGCCATTTTAGCAATGGTATTGGCGCTTGCTGGTGCAATCACCAACGCATCGGCCCACAATCCCAACTCAACATGATTATTCCATTGACCCGATTCATCTTTAGTAAAGCGAGTCAGTACAGGGTTTTTGGAAAGAGTGGCGAGGGTTAAGGGTGTGATAAAATCATGCGCTGAAGGGGTCATGACAATCCTTACTTCAGCGCCATCTTTTATCAGTAAGCGGGTAAGTAAGGCTGCTTTATAAGCAGCAATGCTGCCACTTACACCCAATACTATTTTTTTCCCGCTTAGCATGAATCAGGATTCTTGCTTCTCTGTGGTTTCTACAGGTGTTCTTGCGATTAACTTACCTTCCATGAATTCTTCAATAGCCGTTGATGTTGGTTTTGGCATGCGCTCATAGAATTTTGAGATTTCGATCTGCTCGCGGTTTTCAAAAACTTCTTCAAGATTGTCAACCGTGGTAGCGAAATCAGCCAATTTGCTGTTAAGCTCTTCTTTAATGTTAACCGCAATTTGACGTGAACGCTTAGAAATGATTACGACAGATTCGTAAATATTTCCGGTGGTGCTATAAATTTTGTCGGTATCACGCGTGATGATTGAGGGATGTACTGCCATAGTTTTATGAATTATTTGTTTTTGATTTATTTATTTTAGTCATGCTTACGGAATAAAGCTGTTCGGCATCTTTTAAGTATTTACTATTCGGAAAATTGTCTACCAACTCCTGATAATACTGAACCACCGATGTAAAGCGATTAACCTGCAATGATTGGAAGCTTTGACTAGCCAGTTTATATTGCGCCAGCACTTTCAGGTAGGCAAGTTCTTCTAGAAAACCAGAATCAGGGTAATTCTTTTTGAAGTTATCAAAGGCGATCACAGCAGCTTTGTATTGTCTTAATTTCAGGTACTGCTTGGCATTTTCATAGCCTTTGCGTTCTAGTTTATTCTGGCTCACCACGATAACTTCTCCAGCCTTTTCCCTGTATTGACTATCGGGATATTGATTGAGGAAGTTCTGCATAGCATTCATGGCTTCAATGCTATTTGTTTGATCTAAATTTTGAGCCGGAGCAGCTATGAAAAGAGAATAGGCATACATAAAATAAGCCTCCTGAACTAACTGGCTGCGGCCATAGGTCTCGTAAAAAATCTTGAATTGATTGGAGGCAAGCAGGTATGTCTTCTCGTAATATTGGCAGTAGGCCAGATAAAACTCAACTTTTTCTCCTTCGGGCAATCCTCTTACAATAGGCCGTATTTCTTCAAATAAAAGAGCCGCCCGGTAGTAGTCTTTCTTATTGTAATAGTTAAGCCCACCCTCGTATTTTACCCTCCAATCCTCACTTTTTTGGATGCGTCTGAATTTGCTGCAGGAACCAGCTAACATCAGAATAAGGATCAAAAAAACTGTATAATTAAGATACCGCGTCTGCATAAGCTGGCAAATATACAATCAATAAGGTAAGATTAGCAATTTGAAAGAATTGATCGAATCCTTTCAAACGAAAAATGAATGGACTTATTTTCTGACTATAAGCTTGCGCGTAAGTACCCCGTTATTATCCAGGTATACCGTGTAAAAGTAAATTCCTGAGGCAAGGTCATCCGTGCTGATTTTGATTCTATTTTCAAAGGTTGGAAGCTCATAATTACCAATTGAACCACCCAGGATGTTATGAATGACCACCTTAGCTTTAATTGTTTCAGTGTGGATTTTATAATCAATAAATGCCTGATCTGTTACGGGGTTTGGATAAACATCCTGAATGGTGATGTCTTTCGATTGAAAAACAAATGATTTGGTACGGTGCTCATCAATAGTAATATTGACTTGATGTTGGATGATGCCCAGAGGATTGCCTCGAACGAAAATCTCAAATTTTAGATTGTTTTGGCCTGTTACAAGACCGGTTTCCAGGGAGTAATAGAGGCCACTTAAAGTCTCTCCTGCTTCAACCCGCTTGGAGAACTCATCCATATCCGCATCGAGGCAGTTTTTGTCTAAGCAGAAATAGCCCTTTTGGGTACTGCCAAGGTCATTGTTTGCTTTTCGAATGATATAAAATTGAGGCTTATCTGAGTTATTTTTAATTTTTATGGGAATTCTCAAAGTCTCGCTGATTGCGGCTTGATAATTCTCTTGGCGGTCTATAAGGTCGAAACCTTGAGCGAGTGTTTCTGAGCCACTCAAGATGATCACCGCCAACGAAAACAACAGCCCCTTCATATGCAAACACTAATTCAAGTGAAATATACTGTATTATGGATTTTTGTCCAAATAATTTCAAAAAAATGAGGAGCAAAGACAATAATTTAAGTTTTGAACCCGTTATTATGAATTATTTTTTTACCACATCAGCCTTTTCAGGTTTTTCTTTGCTACGCCATTTAAAACCTTTGAGGCGTTTGTCCCCTTCTTTAAGTTCATGAGGGGGGATAAAAGAAGCATCGGGTTTAATATAGAAGCTGATATTATTCACCTTTCCCTCCTTAAAATTAATTTTCATGTTACTACAAATGATTTTGTTCATGCCCATTATAAATGGGGAAGCGGAAACCTTTGTTGAATCTTTTTTTGCTTCTTTTTCGGGCTCTTGAAGAATATAAT
>JANOLM010000537.1:0-1668 GCA_031419815.1 Bacteroidia bacterium | reverse complement strand
GGTCTTACCATATACATGTGGAATGCCCCAGGTCTCGCGAATGATCGTAACCTGTTTGGCCTGTTGTTGCCAACGCGAAATTTCCTTGGCCGCAAATTTCTGAGCCATCACGGGTGAAGACAATAATAAAAGGAAGAGTATTTTTTTCATCGAACTTTTAGAATCAGAAAATTATTTATTAGTTGAACTAGTTGAACTTAGAGTTGAATTACTCACGAAAGCAATCTTTTTGCTATCCGGTGACCATGAAGGAACGTTGATTGTTCCCTGGCCTCCGTACAGGTAGGCAATAACTTTCGGTGCTCCGCCCGAAGTTGGCATAAGTCTTAGCATCACCCGCTTGTATGACGGATGAGATTTGGGATCCATATCAGCCGGAAATGAAATGAATGCGATCCACTTACCATCAGGCGAAATATGCGGGAACCAATTATTGTATTCATCAAAGGTGATTTGCTCTTTACCCGAGCCATCCGGTTTCATTCGCCAAATCTGCATGGTACCTGTTGGACTTGCATTGTAATAAATAAACTTGCCTTCCGGTGAATATTCAGGGCCATCCACATGATAACCGGTATTGGAAGTCAGTTTTATTTCCTCGCCACCATTGACAGACATTTTATAGATATCGTAATTCTTTCCATCTCTTTGTCCGACATACACCACCTCTTTTCCACTGGGTGCCCACCCATGCCAGTAAGAAGGGGTTTTCTCCGTTAGCAATTTTGGAGTTCCGCCAGTGAGTGGAAGTACATACACGGTTGAACCACCGCCTGGTAATCCCTCTCGTTGGTGACTAATGGCAAGCATTTTTCCATCAAAGGAAATGCCGTGATCGTTATTATTTCGATTGGCAAAATCTGTGTTTAGCTTTTCAAGTTCTCCGCCTTCTACAGGAATTTTAAATAGTGAGCCGTCTTTATTAATAAGTAGTTTTTTTCCATCCGGCATCCAATTGGGCGCTTCAAACCTACCAGCCTCTTCATGAATTACTTTACGATTACCATCTGCTACATTCAAGATTTCCAGCCGACAACCCACATAACCACTTTTGCCGGGATTATAATTATCTGCAACTGGTTGATCAATGCGAACATTCCAAACCCGCGCTTGCTCCAGTACATCCGCTTCATGCGAACAAATGAATAATCCAGCCAGGACTTCCTCCTTCATCGATTCCATTTCATAAGAGCCAACGGTTTGAAGAGGCTCGTTGCGTTGAGCCACCCGCATTGTTATTTTTTTTCCAGTCCGTTCAACTTGAATAGTTTGAGCACCTTTCTTAAGGAAGAAAATTTCGTCCTCAGGATCTCTCATGAAAGCTCCCCTCAACGGGCGCCATTGCAATGCAGTGAGTCCATCGCCATGGACCACAGCACTGACATGCGCTGCGTTTTTATCAGTCGATTCCCGAACCATCCATCCTACTTTTCGGTGTGGGTTTGTTCCCTCCCCAATAAACTCAAAGTTGGCCGTTAAAATAAAGTCACCTTTAATCTTGTTGTAGGCATATTGAAACTCATCACGTTCAAACCAGACGTTATACCCCGCCCCTTTGATCAAGTAACTTTGATCAGATTCATTTAATACGGTTGAACCTGCCATCTTAGGACTGCCTATATCACCATGGTTTTCGAAAACACCTAAGCGCTCTTGGGCATAGGTAAA
>JANOLM010000536.1:0-2147 GCA_031419815.1 Bacteroidia bacterium | reverse complement strand
AACCCGGAACGATGGTGAACGACCAGGCTGTTATAGGAAACATTAATAAGCTGAATGAAGTAACGCATCACCTGGCGGTGGTAATCGCCATTGCAGATCCATCGATTCGACAGAAGATCGCCAATTCTCTTAAGAACGGGAAACTATATTTCCCCACATTATTTCACCCCACAGTAATAGCAGGGCACACTGCGAATAAGTTTGGCAAAGGGTGCATCATAACAGCCGGAGTCATTCTGACAACTGGGATTACCCTCGGAGATTTTGTGATCGTTAATTTAGCGACTACCATTGGTCACGATGTGTTTATTGATCACTATACATCCATCATGCCTCAATGCAGTATCTCGGGTAGTGTGAAGTTGGGCGAGCGATGTTTTGTTGGATCAGGTTCACGAATTTTACAAGGCATATCAATTGGTGATGATTCCATCGTGGGGGCTGGAGCAGTTGTCACCAAAAGCTTTGAAGCAAATTCCAAACTAGTAGGTGTTCCCGCTATTAACTCTTAACGAATTCCAGATCGGCAGGATTTTGTCGACTGTCCCAAACTCTAATGATTTGGATTTTGTCAACTTCATTTATGTAAAAAAGTTTGTAACTCTTAATAATCTTAACTCTTAAGTTTGGATAGTCGGTTTCAATGCCAATCTCTGGAAATTCAGAAATCAATTTGGCTGCTTCATTAAAAAGAATTTCGAGTTTCTTACTGTAAGAGTCCGATTTATTATTGTCAATCCAAAAATTATATATCCTAGACCTGTCTTTGAATTGAAGTCTGAGTCCATTCTATTTTCTTAACCATTCCTTGATCATATTGTCTGCGGCCTCTGATGAATAAACCCTATTCTCTTTGACGTCCTTAAGTCCAAGGTCAATTGCCTTACGTTCATCAATAGTCAACCGGTATACAGAGTCCATTCCAGATTCGATGTCTACTAATTTATAAATCTCCTCAAGTATTAACTCATCCTCAATGGTCGTTATTTTGTTGATTATCCGTAATTTAAGTTCGGTGGCTGACATACCTTTGCAATTTTTAGTCACCTAAATATCGGTCAACTTCTTCTCTAAAACAAGATTGCTGCTAACGTAACACTGCTTTCTACTTTACCTTTTTGTCTTTCGTCTTACGTCTTTCTACTTTTAGCTTTTAGCTTTTATCTTTTATCTTACGTCTTACTACTTACGTCTGGTATGCTTAAAGAATTCAAACCCGCTTTATTGTTTCTTGGAAAGTTCCTCGGTATCTACATCCTCGGCAATATTGTTTACGGACTTTATATTAATCACTATTATCCTCAAAGCGATCCGATTACGTATTCGATCTCGAATCAGGTTAGCACGATAATTTCTGCAACTGGCACTGCCGTTCAGGCATCACCAAATCAGGATGAAGCAACAATTTCGCTGATAGAAAAATTGACGAACGATACGATTATAAATGTTTTTGAAGGTTGCAATGGAATTAATGTAATGATTGTGTTTGTGGCTTTTCTGATCGCCTACCAGGGAACCGTTAAACTGACGATTATTTTTTCGATTGTCGGATTGCTTGTAATCCATATTTTTAATCTGGCCAGAATTATTCTATTGTTTCAACAAGCGAGAGATCATTCCCCTTACTTTTATTACATTCACAAATATCTGTTTACGGCTATTCTCTATTTTGTGGTAGCTGTGCTGTGGTGGTTCTGGGTCACGAAATTCAATGATATAAAAAATGATCATTCCGCACAGGCACAGGTGGAGTAGGTGGGTGCTCGGTTCCCTGGCTATTGGACTGATGCTGTTGCTCTATATCTTTCAACAAAAGATCCTTTGGTTTCCGGGTTTGGGACAAGACAGTCGATTCATATATGTGCCATTCATTGTCAATCGAATGATGAGAATGGTACTTAATGATTCACTTTGCCTTCTATTATTTTTAGCCATTTTCAATCAAGTGCAAGAGTTAAAACTAGCCTCCCTTGTATTCATCGTTGAACTGTTTTTAATCTTGCCTTTCTATTTCTTACTCAAACTTAGCGTTGAGGGGGATTCAGAAATTTCAACTCCACTATTGTCCTTTATTCATCGTCTTATCGTCAATCCTCTATTAATGATTATCTTGTTAGTGGGTTTACTATATCAGAAGTATAGAATCG
>JANOLM010000535.1:0-3593 GCA_031419815.1 Bacteroidia bacterium | reverse complement strand
TTATCATCCATGCCGGAATAAATTGTAATTTTGTGGCCTTTAAAAGAATAGCCGCAAACAACGCGGTTTTTGAACGAATTATCAAACATGGTTAAGATCGGAAATATCAATTTAGGAGAGTTCCCCTTGTTGCTCGCGCCCATGGAGGATGTGAGCGATCCGCCATTCCGTGCCGTGTGCAAGGAGGGTGGTGCCGATTTGATGTACACCGAATTTATTTCGTCCGAAGGCCTTATCCGCGATGCGGCCAAGAGCCGTCAAAAGCTGGATATTTTTGAATACGAACGACCCATCGGCATTCAGCTTTTTGGGGGCGACATTGGCAACATGGTGCAGTCGACAGAGATCGCAACGGAAGTGAACCCTGATTTGATTGACATTAACTATGGTTGCCCGGTGAAAGCTGTCGCATGTCGCGGTGCCGGAGCAGCTTTGCTTCAGGACATTCCAAAAATGGTGAAGATGACCGAAGAGATTGTGAAATGTACACACCTTCCGGTAACGGTAAAGACCAGATTGGGCTGGGATGATAACACCAAAAATGTAGTGGAAGTGGCTGAACGGTTGCAAGACATCGGCATCAAAGCATTGACCATTCACGGACGCACGCGTGCGCAGATGTATAAGGGTTCTGCCGATTGGTCATTGATTGCCAAAATAAAAGAAAATCCACGCATGAATATTCCAGTCTTCGGTAATGGAGACGTTGACACTCCAGAGAAGGCATTGGAATACAGAAATAAGTATGGCGTTGATGGTATCATGATCGGTCGCGGGGCCATCGGCAATCCTTGGATATTTAACGAGATCAAACATTATTTTACTACAGGGGAAACGCTGCCGTCACCTGACATGGAGGAACGTGTGCGTGTTACCAAGAATCATCTTGACTTCTCCATCCGATGGAAGGGCGATAAGCTTGGTATTTTTGAAATGCGCAGGCATTACTCCAACTACTTTAAAGGTACTCCTGATTTTAAACCCTACCGCTCGCGCTTAGTGGAAGCCCCTGACTATGCGGAAGTGTGTGCTATCTTGGATGAAGTGATTGATATGTATTCCCAAGAATGTGTTTCTTAGTCTTATCCCATTTCCTTTTTTCGTAACTTTGAAATTCTTAATAAAGAAATATGTCACAGCTTGTTTTAAATATTAAAAAGAAAAGCAAACTTCCTTTTTTAAAGGAGTTGCTCAAGCACATGGAGTTTGTTGAGGTAGTTGAAGCAAAGTCAAAAAGTACAAGCCCGGCAGAAAGAAAACTGTTAAAAGAATTAGACGAGGCGGTCGATTTTGTAAACAGTTATAAAAAAAATAACATTAAAGCAAAATCCTTCGATCAATTGCTTCGTGAGCTTTAAATTAATTCCTACTCCTCCTTTTGAGCGCGAGCTTAAAAAACTGGCAAGAAGATATCCGTCTATTAAAAAGGATATTGCAGCATTGGCGGAAAAACTATTACTCAATCCGCGTATTGGTACATCTTTAGGTTCTGATTGTTTTAAAATAAGAATGGCAATTTCTTCTAAAGGAAGGGGAAAATCCGGAGGTGCCAGAGTTATCACCTATGTTCAGATACTGAGCGAATCAATTTTTTTGATCGCTATCTACGACAAGTCCGAAATTGATAGTATTGCTGAATCAGCAATACAAGATCGATTAAGGTGGATTCAATAAATTCTCCATCATGCCTGAAGAAAACAAAATGCATTCGACCCATCCGTTTGGACGAGGAACGGCCATTTTTCTACTCATCCTCCTCTCCCTCATTTGGGGAACTTCTTTCATTTTGATCAAGCAAGGATTAAAAGTTTTTGCTCCTGATGAAGTTGGTGCTTTGCGTGTGACGGCTGCAAGTTTGTTTCTTTTGCCATTTGCGCTGGTCAGGTTGCGCGAATTAAATAAGAGTGACTATTTTAAATTATTTGTTTCTGGATTGATGGGAATTTTTATTCCTGCCTTTCTCTTTGCCTGGGCACAAACACGACTGGAGAGTTCATTAGCTGGAATATTAAACACGTTGTCACCCTTGTGGACAATGATATTGGGCGCATTATTTTTTGGGCAACGTTTCAAAGGATATGCCATCGTGGGCATTATCATCAGTTTTGGTGGTGCCATTATATTAACCCTTTCCAGGTCGGCTGGCACCATCAGTGGTTTTAATGTTTATGGCTTGCTGATTGTTATAGCGTGTGCTTTGTATGGGGCAAATTTGAATTGGCTGAAATTTAAAGTACATAACCTTGGATCTATTACAATCACCAGCGTAGCCTTGCTTTTAATTGGGCCGATGGCAGCTTTTTATTTGTTCGGCTTCACTCCCTTTACCTCCAAGTTAACAGATATACCCGGTGCCTGGCAAGCATTTGGGTTTATCGTATTGTTGGCATTGATGAGCACTGCCATCGCTAATTTGATTTTCACAAAACTGGTAAAGATATCCACACCCTTGTTTGCTAGCTCTGTTACGTACATCATGCCTATAGTGGCTGTGATGTGGGGCGTGCTCGATGGCGAAACACTTTTGATTGGACACTTCATTGGTATGGTTGCTATTTTGGGTGGAGTGTATTTGGCGAATAGGAAATAACCCATGCCACAGACTCACTGATTAATTTGCGCATCTGTGGTCATTATTCTTTGCTGTGCCGTTCATCCCCAAGCATTTGGGTGCATTTTTAGGTTGTCATTTTCATTCGTACTTTCAGAAATTCAAACCCACCCCATATGAAACACAAATCACTCTTTCTGTTTTCTCTGCTCTTTATTTCACTATTGGTATGGACGTGTAAGCCATCCGAATCTCAGGAGAAGCCGCCAAAACTCTATACCGTAAATCAATTTATGGACATTGTCCAGATCAACGGTGGCTCGTTTTCACCAGATGAAAAAAAGATTGTGTACAACAGCAAGGCCTCGGGAATTTTTAATGCTTACGAAATCGACCTGAAGACTGGAGAGCAGAAGCAACTGACTACTTCTGCAGACAATGCTATTTTCAGTCAATCATACTTTCCAACCGATGATCGTATTCTATATTCAAGTGATAAAGGTGGAAATGAAATTAATCACCTGTATGTTCGGAATCAGAAGGGAACGATCAAAGATCTTATTCAGGATTCAACTGCGAAAGCGCAGTTTGCAGGTTGGAGCTATGACAAGAAACTAATGTACGTTGCTTCCAACAGTCGCGACAAGCGATATTTTGATTTGTATAAAACACAAGTGAGTGGTGCTCAAAAAGAAGGAGATATTTATCCGACCACACTTGTTTACCAAAACAATGAAGGACTCGATCCTTCCGTTATTTCAAATGATGACCGCTACATAGTCTTGGTCAAAACCATCACCGGACATAATTCAGATATGTACTTGCTGGATACGCAAACCAAAAACTTAAAATTACTTTCGAAGCATGAAGGAGAAGTGCAGTTTGATCCGCAATATTTCAGTCTTGATGGTAAGCTTCTTTATTTTTTGACGGATGAAGGATCGGAATTCACATATTTAGCAAGCTATGATATAGCAACCGGTGAAAAGAAAAAAGTGGAAGAAGCTCAGTGGGATATCATGTACGCCTACCTTTCCCGAAG
>JANOLM010000534.1:0-4503 GCA_031419815.1 Bacteroidia bacterium | reverse complement strand
GTCTGCCAAGTCGGCATCATTTTTACCTCCAATGCCCAAAGGAGTTTGACAATCAACCCAGATAATATTCTCCTTAGATAAAGTAAAGCCTAATAAAATTATCATAGGTTGATTCCAGAAAGTTAAAATCTTTTAGCATGCAAAAGAATGCCAGGCAAAATAAGTGTACGGTGGCGACAACTGACTCTTAAAGACTTACAAGAAACCTTATTTATCTCCCTTTTATGGAGGGCATAGTGAGTTGATAAAAAGCGGTTTTGCAATTCCTCTGCAAAACCGTCATATCCCATTAAAAATAATTGCCCGGCTAAACAGCGGATTCTTGCTACCTTTGACTTTTCCCTGTTTATGACGTTTGATGTAATTCTCACCCTTTCACTTGTACTTCTGAATGGCTTTTTCGTGGCGGCTGAGTTTGCTATTGTTAAGGTTAGATCGTCCCAAATTGCCCTGGAAAAAGGCAATATGGCTCGCGATGCAGCCAAAACCATTATCAATAATCTGGATGGGTTTCTGGCGGCCACGCAATTAGGAATTACCCTGGCCAGTCTTGGCTTAGGTTGGGTAGGTGAAGACGTGGTGTCTAAAATGGTTTTAAATGTTATTCATGGCCTTGGCTTTGAAATAAGTGAAGCAACTGCCCACAGCATTGCTATTCCTGTGGCTTTTACTGTGCTCACAGTTCTTCACATTGTGTTTGGAGAGTTGGCTCCTAAAACAATAGCGATTCGATATCCTACCTCTACAACGCTTACATTATCAGTGCCATTGCGAATTTTCCATTTCGTTTTCCGTCCTTTCATTTGGTTTCTAAATGGCTTTGCCAACACTATTTTGAAAATATTTGGGATCAAACCCATGAATGAAACGGAGATCCATTCCGAAGAGGAATTGAAATTGATCATAGCGGAAAGTGAAGAAGGGGGTGCCATTGAACCAAGTGAGCGAGAGCTGATTCAAAATGTTTTTGATTTTGATGACCGTATTGTGCGGCAGGTGATGGTGCCACGCATTAAAATTTCGGCTATCCGTTTGCACTCCCCTATCCCGGAGGTAATGAATTTGGTATTGAAGGAGGTTTACTCCAGGTATCCGGTTTATGAAAATACGTTGGAAGAGATTGTTGGTGTAGTGCATGCCAAGGATATCATCAGTCTTTTCATGCAGAACAATGACAAGGGATTAAAAGATATCATGAGGCCGGTTCATTTTGTGCCAGAGACGAAACCAATTGACTCTTTACTTCGGGAATTTCAAAAACGAAAAACGCAGATGGCTGTTGTAGTAAGTGAATTTGGAGGCAATATTGGTTTGGTTACATTAGAAGATATATTAGAAGAGTTGGTAGGCGAAATTCAGGATGAACATGATCATGAACAAATGATTGTGGTTCCACTGGAACAGAACCGTTACCAGGTATTTTCACTTTCATCACTTCATGATGTTAACAAGTTTTTAAAATACTCTTTTCCGGAATCCGATGATTACGAGACCCTGGCTGGATTGCTAAGCTACCATTGGCCCAATATGAAAGAAGGGGATGAAAACACGCTATTTAACTACAAGGTAAAAGTAATAAAACTGAATAAAACTTTACCGGAGACAGTTGAAATTCAATGGGTAGGAAAGGAAATTGAAGCTTAGAACCATTTTTTAAACCGGAAGTAAAAAATCATTCCGATAAAGATTATTCCCATAATACCCAGCACCTCATAATATCCATAATGCCAGGTGAGCTCGGGCATGTTTTCGAAATTCATACCATAAATACCGGCAACAAACGATAACGGAATAAAGATAGTAGTGATAATGGTCAACAACTTCATCACTTCATTCATTTTGTAGTTAATCGTATTCATATACAAATCCATTAATGTTGAAGTTAAGTCTTTGTAGGTATCAAGCGAATCGATTAGGTGGATAACATGATCGTAAACATCAGAGTAATATTTCAACGTGTTCTTCTCGATAAATCCATATTCATTTTTAAGGATTTTATTCAAGGCTTCCCGGAGTGGGTAAACAACTTTCCGTAAATAGATAAATTCTTTTTTCAGTTCCTGTATTTGCCTGAAATCCTCAATGGTTGGATTTGTTGAAATGTTTTCTTCAAGGGCTTCAACCTTATAGCCAACATTTTCTAAGATAGTGTAGTAACTATCAACAATAGTATCCACCAGTCGGTAGAGAAGATAATCAGCTCCACGTTTTCTAAAAATGCCGGTGTCGTTTTTTATGCGCTCTCGTAAATTATTAAAAATATCTCCTTCTTTTTCCTGAAAGGACAGCAAAAAGTCTTTTCCTAATACAAAGCTGATGTGCTCGTAATCAATTTCGTCTCCCTCCATCCGATACAGCATCTTCATGGTCAGAAACAAGTGATCATCATACTCGTCCACTTTGGGTCTGTGGTCGGTATTCATGATATCGTCCAACAAGAGGTAATGAAGATTAAAATGCTCTCCTACTTTTTTGATGATGCTTGTGTCTGATAAACCATCTATATTAATCCAGTTGATTGATTGTCTGTCGCATTTTTGCAGTATTTCATCAATGGGGATATTTTCAACCCTTGAAAAGGATTTTTCATTGAACGAGATCATTTCCAAAATAATATTGGAAGATGGTTTGAGCCCCGATAAATCTTGTGTGATCTTCTGGGCGACCGATGATTTTCCGGTTGATTTATCTTTTTTCATT
This sequence comes from Bacteroidia bacterium, assembly GCA_031419815.1. Classification (GTDB taxonomy): domain Bacteria; phylum Bacteroidota; class Bacteroidia; order Cytophagales; family Cyclobacteriaceae; genus ELB16-189. The sequence goes on along the minus strand of JANOLM010000534.1, from coordinate 1,803 downwards.
AGGCTCATTCTTATACAGTATTGTTCGATATGGGTAGGGTATTTCAACCCCTTTTTTGTCGAATTGTTGTTTAACACTTTTGTGAAGATCACATTTTAATTCAAATCCATCCGATGCGTTCTTAGCCCAGACGTACGCCCTCAACTGCATGGCGAAATCGGTGATGGCAAGCGTGCGTACCATTACCTGTTGCTCACCTTTACTCAGTTCCTCCGAGGTTCGTCCATCAATGCAGAACGGATGCATTAACGCCTCTTCCTGAATTAGTCGTATGGCGGTATCAATATCCGAGTCAAATGAAATATTGAATTCTATAAACATGCAAACGCGCTCATCGTTGAGCGTGGAGTTGATAATGGTTTCATTACTAATCACACTATTAGGTATCACAACGCGCCTATTTTCAAAATCTTTTATGATCGTGTGGCGCAAGGTAATGTCTTCTACATCACCCGTATAAAGGGCTCCTATTTTTACACGGTCGCCAACACTGAAGGGTTTAAAGATAACCAGAAATATGCCACTTATAATGTTTGAGAAAGCAGCCTGTGACGCGAAGCCCACGATAGCTGCCAATACCCCCGCACCGGTAAGCAATGTGGTGCCGAACGCTTTAAAACCCGGAATGGAACGAAAGATGACGATAGCCGCAATAAGGAAAATGATAAAGTCGATTGCATTCTTAAAAAAATTGTAACGGGTAGGGTCAACCTTTAGTTTTTTGGCTGCCGAGCGGAAGAATCGACCTATTACATAGCGTAGAAAACGCGAAACCAGAAATGCAATGACCAGGACAATGATGGCAAAAATAAACTGCTCCCAATATTTATCCATAATTTTCACAAGCCTAAAAATAGTCAATAGTCCACAGTTGGATGGTCTGACTAAGCATTTTTTTTAAGACCCAGAATGCTGTGTCTGTTTAAAACTCAAACTGCCATTTGCATGTTGCGTACTTTTAATCTTCGTCCTTTCTTTAAAGTATGACCTTTATAATTACTGAGCACAGTCGGCAATGGACTGTTCACTTTTGCTTATTATTGCAATTCATGGCTTTACGTTTGGATGATATTAAGGCGCCCATTGCCAAGGAAATGGAAGATTTCGAACAGAAGTTTCGTTCCTCTATGAAAACGAAAGTGCTTCTGTTGGATAAAATCATGAGCTATATTGTCAAGCGAAAGGGAAAGCAGATGCGGCCCATGTTTGTCTTTCTTAGTGCAGGCGCTTGTGGCACTATTTCAGATTCAACTTTCAGGGGAGCTTCGCTCATTGAATTGGTTCATACGGCTAGCCTTGTACATGATGACGTTGTGGATAACTCCAATTATCGCAGGGGTTTTTTTTCCGTAAATGCGCTTTGGAAAAATAAGATAGCTGTTCTGGTTGGCGATTTTCTCTTAACCAGAGGATTGTTTCTGGCACTGGAGCACAAGGATTACGATTTACTGGGCATTTGCACGGAAGCGGTTAAAGAAATGAGTGAAGGAGAGTTGTTGCAAATGGAAAAGGCAAGGCACTTGGATATTAGGGAAGATGTGTACTACGAAATCATTCGCCAAAAAACAGCTTCATTGATTGCTTCATGTTGTGCTGTGGGGGCACGTTCGGTTAATGCGCCTAATGACGTAGTTGACAAAATGAAATTGTTTGGTAAGCATGTTGGAATGGCATTTCAAATTAAGGACGACTTGTTCGACTATGGGGAGGATGAGATTGGAAAGCCGGTGGGTATTGATATCAAAGAAAAGAAGATGACGTTGCCATTAATCTATGCCTTGTCAAAGGCATCCTGGCTGGAAA
>JANOLM010000533.1:0-2226 GCA_031419815.1 Bacteroidia bacterium | reverse complement strand
GGTTGGTTATGGGATGTGAAAATTGAGCCAGAGCTCACTCCCGGAGTGGATGACCTTCGATTAAATTTTGTAAGCAAGGGCAGAAATGGAAAGGCTTTGCTTACGGGAGAGGTGATTACAAATGCCCGTCTGGATAACGATCAGTTTGCGCGCCCTGCTGTAAGCATGACGATGAACGCAACAGGCTCCAGACAATGGGCTAAAATTACAGCGGCTGCAGCTGCAAAATCCCCGCAAGGGAGAGTAGCGATTGTATTGGATAATTATGTGTACACAGCGCCTACTGTTCAAGGAGAAATTCCAAATGGTAACTCTCAAATTACTGGAAGCTTTACAGCAGAGGAAGCAAAAGATTTGGCCAATGTGTTGAAGGCAGGTTCCCTTCCAGCTCCTACCCGGATTGTGGAGGAAGCCATTGTTGGCCCATCATTAGGAAAAGTAGCACAGAGCCAAGGTTTTATTTCAATGGCATGCGGCCTTGGATTAGTGGTGTTGTTTATGGTGGCCTATTATGCCAAGGGCGGATGGGTTGCTAACATTGCGTTGTTGTTTAACATCTTTTTTATCCTGGGTATTCTTGCTCAATTTAATGCGGCACTTACACTTCCTGGTATTGCGGGTATAATACTCACCATGGGTATGGCCGTGGATGCAAACGTGTTGGTGTTTGAACGGATACGTGAAGAACTGAAACAAGGCAGGCTGTTGCGTGATGCTATTAAAAAAGGATACGAGCATGCATTTTCTTCTATTTTTGACTCTAACATAACCACCTTCATTACAGTTTTTTTCCTCTTTATATTAGGACAAGGTCCCCTGAAGGGCTTTGCTATAACGCTGATGATTGGTATAGCTACCTCTTTCTTTTCGGCCGTTTACATCTCACGTGTGATTATCGAATGGATGGTGCGCAAAGGCGATACTGCTAACGTGACATTTAAAACACGGCTAATACTGATCAAATCTGAAACTAATTTTGATTTCATTGCAAACCGTAAAAAGGCCTACATTTTTTCAGGAACTATAATCGCGATTGGTTTAGCGTTAGTCCTTATTCAAGGGTTGAATTTGGGAATTGATTTTAAGGGAGGACGTTCCTATGTGGTTACCTTCAACAAGCCTGTTGAAGCCACCAGCATGAGAAATAGCCTGGTAGAAAGTTTTGAGAACTCCGGTACTGAGGTAAAAAACTACGGAAGCAATAATGTGATGAAGATTACCACTTCGTATCAAATTGAAGATGATTCGGAGGTAGGAGATGACAAAGTGAAAAATGCATTAATCCAAGGCATTCAAAAGTTTAGTGGTCTTACATACATGGAAAATGACGCCACTGTGGATGAACAGCACTTTACCATTTCATCCTCTTCCAAAGTGGGCGCTACTGTTGCCGATGATATCAAGAACTCAGCATTTGAAGCAGGTTTATTTTCCATCATAGGTATCTTCCTTTATATTTTGGTCAGGTTCCGCAAATGGCAATACAGTGCAGGGGCCATCGTGGCCCTTATCCATGACATCTTATTTGTGTTTGCTGCCTTCGCCATCTCGGGTGCATTGGGTATCTCGTTTGAAATTGATCAGGTGTTTGTGGCCGCCATACTTACCGTGGTAGGTTATTCCATCAACGATACCGTAATTATTTTTGATCGTATTCGTGAATACATGAGCATTGGTACCAGTCACGATCGCAACAAGATTTTTAACAGTGCCATGAACAGTACGCTAAACCGAACGTTGATTACCTCAGGAACAGTATTGATTGTTGTGGTAGTCCTGCTCTTATTTGGAGGCGAAGTAATGAGAGGATTTTCTTTCGCACTCTTTGTTGGTGTCGTGATTGGAACTTATTCTTCCATATTCATTGCAACTCCTATCGTGGTAGATTTTGATAAAGCCCAATTAGGCGGAGTGAAAGTATAAGCTAATCATTTTTTGAAGTTAGAAAAGCAGGTTGAAGAACCTGCTTTTCTTTTTAGTTGTGACTGAAAAAATACCAGTAGAGGCGGCATTTTGAAATAAAATAAATAACTTCAATCCGAGTGGATGATGTTGGCAGTCAGCATGATTCAATCGGTAAATGGAGATATGAGACCACTTTGGAGAAAAATAGTAAGCCGAACGCTTCGGCAATCAAAACCGGGGGCGGAGAACAGCGAGCCCTATTCAGCCTATCAGCTTGCCAAGGGATTCCGGGAAATCAAGATTATGATCACCAGGCAATTC
>JANOLM010000532.1:0-4113 GCA_031419815.1 Bacteroidia bacterium | reverse complement strand
CACAGATAAAAAAACAGAGAAACGTTTTATCGATGCCATCAGCGATGGCCTTCGCCAAAGCATGGAGAAGCATTCTAACTTAGTCTTAATGGGACAAGACATTGCCGACTATGGTGGGGTTTTTAAAATTACGGAAGGGTTTGTAGAAAAATTTGGCAAAGACAGAGTACGCAACACACCGCTTTGTGAAGCAGCTATTTTAGGAACAGCACTAGGACTTTCAATCAAGGGCATCAAGACCATGGTGGAAATGCAGTTTGCTGATTTTGTGACAGAAGGATTTAATCAAATCATTAACAACCTGGCAAAAGCGCATTGGCGCTGGGGGCAACCTGCTGATGTTGTAGTGCGAATGCCTACTGGAGCTGGCACAGCTGCAGGGCCCTTCCACAGTCAAAGTAACGAAGCCTGGTTTTTTCATACACCTGGTTTAAAAATTGTTTATCCTTCAAACCCCTATGATGCGAAAGGATTGTTGTGCGCTGCGCTTGAAGATCCAAACCCATATTTATATTTCGAACATAAGGTGTTGTACCGTTCTGTGAGAGACATCGTACCCGATGATTATTATACAATTGAGATAGGAAAAGCAAAATTAGTGAGTGAGGGAAGTAATCTTTCGATCATCACCTACGGCATGGGCGTCCATTGGGCAAAAGAAATTTTAAGCACGATGCCTGATGTCAGCGCAGATATTCTTGATCTTCGAACATTACTGCCCTGGGATAAGCAAGCTGTTGAAACAACCGTTAAAAAAACGAATAGGGTATTAGTATTGCACGAAGACACCTTGACAGGAGGTATAGGAGCAGAAATCTCCGCCTGGATAAGTGAGCATTGCTTCGCTGATTTGGATGCACCTGTGATGCGTGTTGCCAGTTTAGATACAGCCATTCCATTTGCACCCACCTTGGAGAATAATTTTTTGCCAAAGGGAAGGTTGAAAGGAAAGATTGAAGAGTTGATGAATTATTAGTGCCTGCAAAATACCTTAAAACTGTAAGGTTAACGGCAACCGCAAAATAAATTCTTCACCTAATAAACACGCACAACTTTTTAGCAACAAGAAGCATCATAATTGACAATTAACAATGATGAAAAGACTCATAATATTGTTAACAATGCTTCCCGCTTTGGGTAGAGCTCAGAAAAATGACTACTTGGACTATCATAAAGAAATCATTAAAGTAGAAGAACATATTGTTAACAGACGATTCAGCGAAAGCCTTAAAATCTATCACAATCTTTTGGACAAGTTCGAACATGTATTTCTGAGAGACGTTAAAATAGCTGCTCAGCTATCAGCATATATAAACGACACTGACAACTTATTCTATTTTTTAGAAAAGGGAATGAAAAGAGGTTGGACTTTAAAAGAGATAATTAAAAACGAGCATCTCAGGAAATTTAAGACCGACAACCGATGGATAAAGTTAAAGGACAACCAAGACCAATTCAAAAAAGAGTTTGATCAAAGTATCAACTTAGAACTTAGGACAGAGATAAAGGAAATGCTTGTCAAAGACCAAAAGCGAGCAATGCGAGTTGCTCTGACACCAGTAAAGAAGTGGAGAGACCGATACACAAATCGAAAGTTCGTGCCAAATAACAGAGAACAAGTCAGCCGAATTAATAAGATAATTGACCAAATTGGTTATCCTGGCGAAAAAATTATTGGTGATAAATCTTGGGTGACAGTAATAATAAGCCATAATGAGCACGATACAATTTATAATGAATTGAGACCAAAACTTTACCGAGCATTTGAACGTGGAGAAATATCAGCTATTGAACTTGCTATAGTTGAATCATGGAGAACCGTAGTTAATACCGGCTGGAAAGACAAATCATTTGTGATTTGGGATCAAAAAATTGGAAAAAACGAAGCGACAAATGCTGACTCATTAAGAAATACAATTGGACTTAGAAGTATTGAATTGAACAATAAATTAATAGAGACCGAAAAAGAACTAAAGATGAAGTTTTACCTTTCACCCTCACACGGTGGACTAATAACAGTAAAGGAATAAGAGTGGACAATGCAGCAACCGCCAACAAAAAGGTTTGTGTGTGCAATGGCTGGCATTCCGCTTCGCTCCATTGCTTAGGCCTCCTCTGCTGCCATTGCATAAACACAGAAGATGATGGGTTGCTCCAGGAAGAAGTCAGCTTAAGGTTTCCGATAATGCATAAAATTTAACCTGTCCGCTTTTTTATTATCTTAGCCTGTTTCTTTTTCATTTTTTGAGCATTCAAGGAAGCCATAAAGCCCCATATCTGAAAAACACGTGGAAGATCATGTGCATCTTCGCGCTGCTTTTTCTTTTCTCTATAGCCGCCTTCGCGCAAAATACAAAAGGCGACAAGCCGGTTTCCAATCAACGTCAGGTTCGTGAATCTAAGGGGAAGGCAAGAGCGCAAAAAGGAAATAAAAAACCCAAGACAAAAGACATCGCGGGCAGGCGCTTGCGAACGAAAGATAAATCTTCTGCTAACCGTGCAAATGTTGGCATACCACAACCAGACCCTTATCGGGGAAGAAAAAAAACAAAGAGCGACAGAGCAGCTAAACCTCAAGGTCGGATTTTTAATACCCCACCGAGTGAGAAGAAACAACGTGCATGGACTGGCGATCTTTCTGGTTCGCCCATACGCAGGATAAAGCCATCCAAATCAGGTGTCGCTCGCAATAATGTTTATCCGCAGCGGGGGCCTTATGTTTACAACGGCTCTAAAAAACCAAAAAAGGATAAACCGAAAGTTTACACGAGAACAGCATCAGGTGAATTTCCAAAAGTACGTACACCGCAAAATAATCAACGCGCCTGGAAGGGAAATATAAGAGGAGGATCTGTTGGGACACCTTCGCGCACAGGCCAGACAAAAAACACGTTCAAACAATTTGGTGCGTTTGGCAGTCATCCCTCGCGCGAGCCACGCAGCTCAGAAAGAATTCAATCAGGCAAGATTGGAGTTGCTCGTTTTTTTGGGGCTTCATCAAGTCCGTGGCCTCGTTACAAAAAGAATGTGAAACCACGTTCCGCATCCCAATCTTTCTTGAGCCGTGGAAAGAAAAATGTGTACTGGGGAAAATATAAAAAAAGTGGAAGGCCTGTTACCACAGACATAACTGGCGGTTCCTTGCGCACTCGTAATTTTCGTTCTATACCTGCAGGCTTAGTATCGAGGGATACGTTAAGAACTTTTGGGCGTAGGCCCGGTGGAGACCGCGCAAGCAAGCAATCAGGAGGCGGATTCTTATCTACCAGAAAAGGTCAACGCGCGTGGACGGGAGATATATCTGGAAAACGCTTGCGAAAAATTAAGCCAAGAACTACCGACACTGCTGGGGAATTTATCTTTCCCAGAAAGTTGTCCATGTCAAGTACGGGAGAGGTAGGTCAGCCATTGCCAAGCGGTGGCATTTCATCGCGTTCGCGCAAGAGAGGAAGAGTTGAGACAACCAGTTTACCATCACGCCCACCTGGAATAGGGGGAACATCTGTTGGTAAATACCTGGGAAGTCTTAAAGGAAGAAGGACGATCAAAGGAGGTGGAAGTGTAAGTGGAAAGCGTTGGAACAATAATGGTGAGCCAATCGATGTAAATGGTGCGGGATCAGGCACTGTTCGCGCGTCTAAATTTCAAGGCAACTTTAAAAGAGGCGAACTCTCACCAGGATTCTACCCACAGGGTGAAGGGTTTGCAGGAAATAAGAAAACCAGACGACCCCCAAAAGGAGGTGGAAGTGTTAGTGGAAAACTATGGAACAACAAGGGGCAGCCTGTTGATGTGAATGGTGCAGGCAGTGGCACGATCAGGGCTTCCAAATTTCAAGGTAACGTAAAAACAATCAAGCCAGAAAAAGGAGGCGGTAGTATTAGCGGAAAGATGTGGAATAATAATGGACAACCTGTTGGTGTGAATGGTGCAGGAATTGGCACGATCAGAGCCTCCAAATTTCAAGGCAACGCAAAAACAATCAAGCCAGAAAAAGGTGGTGGTAGTATTAGCGGAAAGATGTGGAATAATAATGGACAACCTGTTGGTGTGAATGGTGCAGGAATTGGCACGATCAGAGCCTCCAAATTTCAAGGCAACGCAAAAACAATC
>JANOLM010000531.1:0-7189 GCA_031419815.1 Bacteroidia bacterium | reverse complement strand
TACCGCGGTTATACAGGTGAAGGGGTTGATCGCACAAATATTATAAAAGAGGGTGAACCGATTGGCTCTTTCTGGGGATTAAATTATTTAGGTGTTAACACGGCTACAGGCAACGCTATGTACGAAGACCGTAACAAAGATGGCCTGATTAGCAATACCGATGCTATGGTAATTGGAAATGCGCAACCGAAATTTATCGGGGGCATAACCAATCAATTTCAATACGCCCGGTTTGATCTTTCCATTTTCTTTAACTTTTCTGTTGGCAACAAAGTACTTAATTTTTCAAAGGCCACGTTAGTCAACATGGGGGCAGATATTCAATCCAACCAATCGATAGACGCCTTGAGACGGTGGCAAAAGGAGGGCGATGTTACCGATATTCCAAAATACGAATTTGGCAGCACGCTCAATAACTTACATAGCAATAGATTGTTGGAAGATGCCTCTTACTTGCGTTTGAAAAACGTAAGCGTTGGGTACAGTTTATCACCCAAGATTATTGATAAACTAAGACTCAACAATCTTAGGGTTTATGCATCGGCCACCAATCTTTGGACGCTAACCAAGTACTCCGGATCAGACCCTGAAGTAAGCACGCTGGATGGTTCAACGGCAGCTCAAGGTATTGACTTTTTTACGCTCCCTCAAGTGAGAACAATTTCAGTGGGCCTTAACGTTACATTAAAATGAAAGGCTTGGACAAATTTTTACTTAGTATGAAAGTGGTTGCTCGCTCAATTGCGCAAATCTTTAGCTGGAAGCTAGAAGTTAGAGGCTGGAAGCTGGAAGCTGGAAGCTGGAAGCTAGAAGCTAGAAGCTTGAAGCCATTGTTCAATTTGAAAAGTATCGCTATTGCATTGATTCTGATCAGCACCTCGTGCAAAGATTTGCTTGAACCCGAACCAATTGATCTTCTCTCCGATGATGTTGTCCTTAACGAGCCAAAGGATGTACCCAATGTAGAGATTGGCTTATACAGTGCCTTTCGGAATATAGTACCGTCCACTGTAATTGCCGGTGATGCTACAGCGGACATGCTGATACACAATGGTACGTTTACGCAGTACAGAGAACTGGGCACAAAACAAATTACATCCGCCAACGCATCGGCAGCTGCATTGTGGGGAAGTATCTATAACACCGTTTACATCGCCAACTTCATTCTCGAAAAATTGCCGACAGTGCCTGGAGTAAAAACTTCAGACTTAAACCGAGTTTTGGCAACAGCGCATTTCATTCGCGGCTATGCTTACTTTGTTGCCCTTCATACATTTGGTGGAGTGCCAAAAGTAACGGAGACTGCCATTGATGCGAACCGAAATATTAAGAGGGCCACCAAAGCAGAAATTTTGAATTTTGTTCTTGATGATTTTACACAAGCCTTAGGGAAATTGCCACAAGAACCTTCCAGCCCCGCGTTTGCAGGAGAATATGCTGTACGTGCTATGCTGGCAAAATTCTACTTGTATCAAAAAGACTTTGTGAAAGCTGAACAGTACGCAACTGATGTGATTGCCTCTGCCCTATATAAGTTAGAGCCAAAATTTGAAACATTGGTGAAAGAAGACTTCACAGACGAAGCTATCCTTGAAGTGGGCTACACACTCTCAGATGACCCTGGCACAAGCGGTAATATCGGGTTAAACAATCTCTTTGTAGGGAGAAGGGAAATCATTCCATCCAACCAGGCCGTGGTGGCGCTTGCCTCCAACGAATCCGGGGACAGGTTTTCATCAATCTCATTTAATGTCAATCAACTAAAGGGCAACGATAATGGATGGTCTGTTGCCAAGTACGGTACAGCCGATCAGGACAACAACAATGTGGTGGCGTTGAGACTTGGTGAAATGTATCTCATCCGCGCAGAAGCTCGTGCACAACGAAACAAAGTTACCGGAGTCGGCAGCGCACAAGAAGATATAAATGTTTTGCGCGCACGCGCCAAAGCACCTTTGATTACTTCTGCCAGTCAAAGTCAGATGATATTACTAATTGAACAAGAAAGATTGTATGAGTTGGCGTATGAGGGACATCGTTGGTACGACCTGGTGAGAACCAGCCGGGCAAAAGATGTAATGTCTGCCTTTTCAGGTAATTGGCAAGATAAGTTTGAGCTGTGGCCCATTCCTCAGCGGGAAATTTTAAATAACCCAGCCTTAGCAGAAAATCAAAATCCTGGGTATTAGAATTAAGATATTAGAATTAAGAATTGAGAATTGAGAATTGAGAATTGAGAATTGTACTTAAAATGAAAACACTTTTTCAATATATACTTTTGATTGCGATTTGCTCTTGCGAAACAGAACGGATCATTTTCAAAGGCCCATACTTTGTGCGTTTTACGGAAGCTGCACAATCAGAAAAGGAAAGCTTCAGCCAACCTCTGCAAATAGAAGTGCACAATGCTGGACCCGCATTGGAGGAAGCTATTGTTATTAATTATAAAATTAGTGGCAGCGCACGTGAGGGAGTTGACTATATCATTTTAACGGAACGCGAAAAAATTACGATCGGGAAAGGTGGATACGCTGGACAAATAAAATTTCAACTTATCAACAATGCCAATAATATATTGCGATCTCAGGATATCATCTTTACCCTTCAAACGGTAAGCTCTGAAAAATTGCAAGTGGGCCAGGGTGAAAGCTTCATCGGCAAAACTTTTACATTCACCATTGTCGATGACTGTATTTTGGGCGGCACATATGTAGGAACACGAGGCTCTGCCCCTCCTATTAAAAATATTACCATTACTAGTTCTGATTGCGAGACCTACACGCTTTCGAATTGGAATATCAATATCTTCAACTCAACTACTGAAATGGACTTAAAGTTTGTTGATAACGGTGACAACACATTGACCATTCCACAACAGGAGGAAGAAAACCTGGCTCCAGAAGTGGCCACCATAAAAGGCAGTGGCGTGGTTGACCCCACAACCCGGAAAATTATTATGACCATTATGCTTATTGACTTTGAAAACCAACCGGAAGTTTCCTTTACCCTAACCCCTAACTGATATGGGTAAAATTCATTTAGCAATATTGAGTATGCTACTTCTCGTGGTGGTCTCTTGCACGGAAGAGGTGACGCCTACTCCTTATAAGTACACCACTGTTTTTACGGGGGAGAACTCTAAGACATGGAAAGTAAAATTTTTGGAGTATACCCTGGACGGAAAAGTGGATGAAACATTTAACGTGGCCTGCGCCACTGATGATAAATATACTTTTTATGCCAATTCAGAGAGAGGGTATAAAGCCACTACGGGTTCTAAAAAATGCTCCACCGATGAATCGGATGTCATTAACGATTCATGGAGTTTCAATAACGCCTCCGCTACCCTCACTATGGTTCTTCCCTTTTTTACGGAGTCGAGTCTGCCATTTATCGTGCGGGCGGCAAGGAAAAATAAAATGGAACTAGAGATTTTCCTGGATGAAAAAAATACATCAAGTTACCGCATACATTTTGAAGCAACCGATGAAGACTAGAAATTTCAAGATTTAAATCCAAAGATCTGAGCAACATTGAATTTTGAATGATGAACTTTAAATAATGAATTTATATTTTACAGATATGAAAGCCCGCCTTCTTTTTATAATTGCACTTACTGCAGGGCTGGCAATTAATGGCAGGTCTCAAATAAATGAAATTATAAATACCCCCCGCACCTGCGCCACCATGGCACAGGATAGCATCAACAGAATCCGTTTTCCCCAACGCCAAACATTGGATGAATTTGAACAGGTTATCCAACATAAAATCCTGGAGATTAATAAAAGAAATTTATCAGGAAAAACGCAGGCAGGAATTGTAAACATTCCCATCATTGTGCACGTGATACACAATGGCGAACCCGTTGGGTCAGGTTTAAATCTAAGCCAGGCGCAAATTCAGGCGCAGATAGAAGTATTGAATGAAGACTGCCGCAGAAAAGCAGGAACACCTGGCTTTAATAATAACCCGGTAGGTGCAGATATAGAAATACAATTTTGCCTTTCTCCAGTTGACGAAAATGGAAAAGCAATGACCGAGCCCGGCATTGATCGCTACAACGGAAACAAATCAAGCTGGACGCGCGAAGAAATCGAAGGAACATTAAAATCGACTACCATCTGGAACCCTAATCTCTTCTATAACATTTGGACGCTAAAATTTGGAGGAACAAGTTCCAATCTGTTGGGATACGCTCAATTTCCAGATCAATCTGGCCTTTCGGGATTAAATGAAACCGGTGGGCCGGGCTCAACTGATGGAGTGGTAATTCAATACACTTCGTTTGGCTCTGTCGACAAAGGAAATTTTCCGATCATGCAGGCTCCATACAACAAAGGACGAACGCTTTCACACGAAACCGGCCATTGGTTGGGGTTGCGTCATATCTGGGGCGATGGAAATTGTGCTGATGATTTTGTTTCAGATACACCACCAGCGGCTGGAGCAAGTTCAGGTTGCCCAGTGGGAAGATTTAGTTGTGGCGCAACCAACATGGTGGAGAACTATATGGACTACACCAATGATGCCTGTATGAATATTTTTACGAAAGGGCAAAAAACAAGGATGCAAGCCGTGATTGAACTAAGCCCACGAAGAAAATCACTCATCGATGCCAACCTATGCAGTCCAATCGTTGCAGATGTCCCTACACCAAACTTTTCTTCTGATAAGCAATTGATTTTACTAGGAGGCGAAGTAGGTTTTACAGACCTCTCCACTAATTTCCCCAATGAATGGAGCTGGACTTTTGAGGGTGGAGATCCTGGCACATCCATTGAACGCAATCCCCGAGTGAAATATTCTATTCCAGGAATATATAAAGTAACCCTACAAACAAAAAACACTTTAGGCCCATCCGTTTTGCTGGAGAAAAATAATTTCATCACCGTATCAGGAGAAGGATTGTGTAATTCCACTACAAACTTTTATATTAATTATACTCCATCTTTTATTCCCCTATCCAATTATGGAAGTTATACTGGCTATCTCACAGGGCACAACAGTTTAAAGAGCAAAGCTATTTCGGAGTTTTTTTCCAATGCCCTTGGATACGAATTTATAAGTGGTGTGAAAATCCAATTCGGGCAAGTTCAGGCTTTGAGTGATGATGCAACAGTAACCGTAATAGTTTGGAATGCCCGCGGTCCACAAAGGGCTCCCGGCTCTGTGATCGAACGAAAAGTAGTGTTGCTAAAACAAATCAAGGAGGACATTGCAAACAGCAGGCCCACCACCATCATCCTCGATCGTGAAACGCCCGTGTTTAGTAAGCCATACCATGTTGGTATTGAATTAAATTATACCGCTGGCAATACTATAGCCATACAATCCTCTGCTGATGGTGAAGCCACTAGCGCAACCTCGTGGATTCAAGACCAAATGGGGATCTGGAATCCTTATGCCATAGCATTTGGCGCCAACATCGCAATGAATATTCAACCCGTTATCGGGATGAACCCTTCGGTACAAGTTTCTGCCTCCAAGCTTCTGGTTTATCCTGGCGAAGAGGTTGTGCTCAATGGACGGGGCGCGAGTATTTTTGTATGGAATGCCGCGGATGGATCAGTGACTAATTATGCAGGACCTCAATTAATTGCCCGTCCGGCAACAACAACAACTTATACTGCTACAGGCTCTGGTTTAGATCTATGCAACAAGACAGCCAGTACCACAATATACGTAAGAGAAAATATCACCGCAGTTGAAACCGATTCATTCGAGGCCGGCATCAGCCTCTACCCCAACCCGGGAACCAGTAAACTCAGCGTAGCAATTCAGAACAACGAGCAAGGCTCGATTAACATTCAAATGCTGTCGATGATTGGAAGTGAAGTAATGGCGCCTGTTTTCTTCCAAAAAGAGGAAACCAGTATCATTAAAACAGTTGATACTTCTGATCTAAAAGCTGGCCTTTATTTGGTGTCTGTCAAGCAGGGGGGGCGAACGGTTGTTAAGAAATGGGTAAAGTATTGAGGTTACTATATAATCCCGCAACCGATAGAATTGAAGTAGAAATCTAAAATGAGAGATTTTGGTGTTGCCGAAAGGGAATATTCAATAAGAATCAAGTAAATTTATAGTCTGAAAAACTTTCAAGATGAAAACATATAGAACACTTCTGGTCATATCCATTTTCACACTATCTGCATTTTGTCTTCTCTTATCTTCTTGCAAAGATGATGTGCCGCCTGCTAAGCCAAAACTTTCTTTTGATAAGTCTTCCATGACGGTGAATGAAGCGGACGGGGAAATTGAAGTTAAAATTAAACTGGATAAGCCGACATCTGAACGTTTTTACATCACTTATGAGTTGGATGGAACTGCAACAGATAAAGTTAATGCTGGATCAGGTTCGTATGACTACGAGATAAAAGAAGACTACCTTGAAGCTAAAATTGACAAAGACGATACAGTAGCCTTCATAAAAATTAATCTATACTCTGACATTGAATTGGAAGATCCTGAAACAATTCAAATATCAATTAAGTCTGTTGACAGCGAAAATATTGAAATCACCCGAGAGGATGATATAAAAATTACAATCACTCAGGAAGATGGTTTGATCGTAGTGTTGGCATGGCCGGCACAAACTGCTACTGCCAAAGCGGATATGGATCTTTTATTAAGGGTTGGTGCAACCACCTCTGCCTGGGATGGAGTTATAAATGGTTCTGTGCAAGAAAGCTTTACTTCTCCAGAGTTTATCTTTATCCCCAAAGTTATGGAGTTTGCAGCCTATGGACTTAGCTATATTTATTACGATGGAACTTTTGATCCGCTTAATTTTACCTCCACATTTATTGATGTGGTGAACGGTGCTGTGGAAGCTGCCAGTCTGCGACAATCCTTTACAGGAAAATACACACTTGTCAATATTAATAAATGGACAGACCCTAAAACAACTGCCGTTGTTCAGACATTTGAAAAAGTAGGCACCGAATTCAAGAATATTTCTGCTATTAAAGTGCCTGCTACAGGAAGCAAGATAGCCACACCATCGGCAAGCAGTTTACCATCTCTAATACCAGGAAGGAAATCAGGAAATCAACCGAGCAAACTCATGCAGCAGTTGATAGATGAACTAAAGTAGTTTCAGCCAACTCTTTATTTTGATCGACTGACAATAGAAATGTCAGTCGATTTTTTATTTATTGGCAATGTGGTGATTGATCTGGCATTATGGGCT
>JANOLM010000530.1:0-12368 GCA_031419815.1 Bacteroidia bacterium | reverse complement strand
CAAAGAACCCACTTTCAAATGATTTTAATGGTTTAAATTCACCATCCCCAATTCCTTTCAAGAATAAACCGGGTGAAGCATCCGCTGGTGTTGTTTCAACCTCAACATCAAACTTATTTCCACCTAATAAAATATCTTTATTGCCATCGCCATCAAAATCCTGAACAATAATTCCGTTTATCGCGGAGAGTTGAGCTTCTACTGGGAGTTTCTTTATAATAAACTTATTTTTTTCATTTATTAGGATTACACTGGAAAAAAGATGGGCTTTGTAATGAATTGAATTCTCTATATCCTTACCCAGGATAGACGGAAGATCCGATGTGGCGAATGAGAGATATGTTGGGAATCTTTGAGCGATAACAGGCATCTGTTGCGAAGTACATTCCTTTCCTCGTATTGGCACGAGCAAAGTATCCTGAATATACCTGGCAAGAAAAATATCATTCGTACCATTATTGTCAAAATCTTTTGCGAAAACCTGAAATGGCTTTTCTTTACTTGCTTTGAATTTATAATTCTCACCTAAATTACCGAGTATCAAGTCCTGATCGCCATCGCCATCCAAGTCATCTGCAATTATCTTGTTCCACCACCCTTCAGTATTTTCAACTCCGTATTCATCTGAAACATTTACTAGTTTTCCTTCCTTGTATTCATATATTTTGATCGGCATCCACTCTCCTACTACCACCAGTTCAGATTTTTTATCATCATTTAAATCAACCCAAATAGCAGAATTCACCATGCCTACTTCGGAAAGGCCCGGAGCCATCTTATCTGTTTGGTCAATGAACTTTCCTTTTTCATTAATCAGCAAATAACTTTTCGGGGACTTTGGATAATTTCCAGCAACAACCTGCCCGCCTCTGAACAAATCCAGGTCACCGTCACCGTCTATATCATAAGGCACAACACATGAACCACTACTTTTAGTTGTCGTAAGATTTGATCGTGCAAAATTACCCTTCCCATCATTCAGATATAACCTATCCTGATAAAGTTTAGAATTTTCTGGAAATTCACTACCTCCGCTGACGACATATAAATCAGTGTCTCCATCTAAGTCTGCATCAAACAAGGTAGAGCCCATGTCCTCGTATGATCTATCATTTTCAAATGCAGAAATTATCTTCTTGACAAGCTTCCCGTTTTTTTGCAAATACAAATTCCCAGTCTGGCCGGCAGCACCCCCAATATAAAAATCCTCTGCACCATCCTTATCGACATCTCCCGTTGATATAAATGGACCGCTCCGTGAAAACATATGTGGCAACAAAATTTGGTCTTTAAACTCATTGAGTTCATTTTCTTTATGAGGGGAAGGGCTGGTCAACAAATCAGAAGTTGACTCCTTGAATAACATACTACTCTTAGGTCGTGGTTTTACAATCTTCGCTTCATCATAATTAACCTGAACTAATTGATTGACCTTACTATCAAGTAAAACGTTCTCCCTACCATCGTTCCACACTATTCTGACACTGTCGATTTTAGAAATCTTTCCCATGCCGAAATGAACAATAGGATCATTGGAAGAAAGATAACCTCGTACGGTCTTATTCTCGAAGTATTGCAGGTGACCCTGATAGTATACGGTAACTTTCGTTCCAATACCATCTGCGTTTCCTAAGGGGCCTACAAGCTTTACTTTCAAATAATTATTGCGAGCTGCCGAGGTATTCTCATAAACGAAAGCCTCTTCGTCCAGATTGTTCACGATCAGGTCAAGATCACCATCATTATCGAGATCACCAACTGCGGCACCGTTTGAAAAACTAGTTTCATTGAATCCCCACTTATCGCCCATGCTCTCGAATTGCAGTTCACCTTTATTTTTAAAAAGATAATTTTTTACCTTAATGGGATCGTAGTTATTGATAAATCCTTTATAATCTTTCTCAAGCATTTCCTGAGGTGACTGATACTTATTCCTGTTGTTGTCTACAAAGGTTGCCAGCTTTTGTTGCACATCCCCATCAAAGACATCACGCCTGTAGCCGTTCGCTACAAAAATGTCGCGGTTACCATCATTATCAAAATCTGCTAAGAGGCAAGACCAACTCCACTCTGTTTTAGCAACACCTGAAAGTTGTGATATCTCACTGAAGAAAAGATTTCCTTGGTTCAAATGAAGTGCATTGTGCATGTACTGCTTATGCATCCCTGCATCGACTATTGCGTGAAAACCCTCAATATCCATAGAGGGCATTGACACTTTTGATCGCTTATAATCTTCGGGCAGCATTTCACTCACAAAAATATCTTCAAGTCCATCATTATTAATATCAGCAATATCAGTGCCCATGGAGTACATCGAAATGTGATTGGTTGCCACTTTGATCTGCTCTTTGAAGGTACCGTTCTTTTGATTAATGTACATGTAATCACTTTCCGCAAAATCATTGGCCACAAAAATATCAGTATATCCATCGTTGTTAAGATCGGATGTGACAACACTTAACGCATAGCCAAAATTATTTACGATCCCAGCTTTTAAACCGATGTCGCTGAATTTTCCGTTTTCATTCAGAAACAATTTATCACGGCTACTGGCGGGTGAAAGTTTTTTTTGACGCACCATTTCTGTGAGCGGAAGGTCAAAGGAATCAGGGCGATTTGTAACGTAAACGTCTAAATCGTTATCATTATCCATATCGAAAAAAGATGCATGTATAGAATATCCTGATTCATCAAGACCAAATTCCTCTGCCTGCTCTTTAAACGTAAGGTCACCCTGATTGACAAATAATAAATTTTTTCGTTGTGCCTCCGTATCATGCCAGCCGCCCTTGCAAACATAAATATCCAGAAGGCCATCTTTGTTAATGTCCACCATGGTAACACCGTTGTTCCATTTACCGTTTCCTTCTACACCGGCTGACTTACTTATATCTCTAAATTTTAGGTTTCCTTCATTGAGATATAATTTATTTGGCACTTCATTCCCCGTGAAGTATATATCCGAAAGCCCATCATTATTGATATCGCCAATACCTACTCCTCCTCCATTGTACACATAGGCAAATAAGTCAAAGTAGTTGTTGATATTCTCCTCTACGAGATTTTTAAATGTAACACCACTTTGCGAAGACAAGACTCTTTTGAAGACGGGCGGTTCCACGATAATTGAATTCTCGACTATTCCCTTTTTTTCGCTGCATCCAAAATATAGCAAGGAAACGAGGAATAGTTTGAAGAAAGACGATGGAAAACGTGTTGCTACTTTAGTTTGCATAGGTGATGTCAATATGTCAATATCTCAATTTCTACTATAGCTGATAATTTAAATAAAGATTCAAAATCCGGAGATAAGTATTTTGAAATTCGCATTTGAAATTTTGAATCTTAGCAGAAGCACTTTAAATTCATCTTTTTATTTCTGAATCTCCAGTGTGCTTCAAATACTTCTTCCATACTTCACCCGCCACTTTTCTGCCAAGAATTAAACCTTCAATATTATCAGCCTGAATATGATACCCTCCCAGCACACGCGACAAACCAGCCATATCAGCAGTTTTGGTAAATGTTGGAAACCTTAAGGTTACTGTATCACCAATATTATCCGGTTCTGTTAGCGCACCGGGCACGAGTTTAACTTCTTGTCCAAAGTTATCACTTCCTGTGAATAATCGCAGAGCTTCAGAGCAAGCACCACTCACACAACTATGGCCCGAAACATAACTAGGAAAGGGCGGACATAAAAATGTTTCTGGTGAATAGGGGCGCCATTCTTTTCCCTTCATCTGAATCATTCCTCTTTCCGGTCCTCCCCAAGCCCTGATCAACTGGTCCTGATAATAATCGTGAACAAGCGAATAAGGCCGGGCAAAATCATAATACATTTTGGTATCCCATGCAGCAATAAAAGCGTCCATAGCAGCAGCCTCAACAAGAAAATACATTTTTACATCATCATCTAACGTGTGCTTATCCCTGATGGAAACATTTTGTGCAAAACCTAGCCAGTGGCCAGCTTGCTGAACTGATTTAGGTCCATCGCGCATAAATTCAACTAATGCCTTTTGTTCATTTGTGAGATGAGCCTGAAGTTCTACTACCTCCTTCACTTCAAATTCTAATTGCTTTGAGCCAATCTTAGGAGGCGGGCCTGGTCTGAATTGCGAAGCAGAATCAAGAGCGATGGGAATTACATTTTGCCAATAAGGGGTAAGACAAGTGGGAGCAAACTTTCCACCTTTGCCATCTGCAAAATATTTGGGTTGCCACCGGCTTAAGTCAGCTAATTTATCAGGACTGTTGAGTGGATTGTATCCTGTATAATCAGAATAAGGTATTCCATTGGAGTGGAGCATTGTTCCTAGTTGATTTGATCCATCATTTATCCTGGCCTCAATCATTGTCTTTGCGGCAAGGTTACCCACACCAACAGGAGTCGTTGGGTCTACTGAATCATCGTCAGGATCAAGACCGAAATCAATCATCTTCTTTATTAATAAGGTTGAGTCTGAAAAATAATATTCTCGCATAGCTCTGTAAGCAGCATAGCTTACTGCTATTTCCTTATTGCTCAACGTGTGTTCTGATGTTGGTCTCCTCTCAACATCAGATAGGTAAACAGGAGTAGCAAGTTCATCATACCTACTCCACGCATCAAAAACGGAAATCCATATTAAGGCCAATATCCTGGAAGTCACTGTTGGTCTCGGCTTAAAATTCTCCGTATCATTTGCCGTACACTCCAGCGAAATTTTCCCCCATTGATACGCCATGTTATCAGCACCGGTGGGCTCCTTCGATTCAATTTGTGTGCCCTTAATATTATTACAAGATTGGATGAGGAGAATAATGAACAAAAAAGTAAAAAATTTCTTCATATAACATTAACTGTTTCACATCATTAGCTTGATCGTAAATGTGATAATATTGATTAAGGTTAGCCCCAAACAAATGTAGGCTGGAGAAATAATCTCCAGCCTACATTCCTTTAAATATTATTAAAATTAATTACATGCGGGCCCACCAGGATAGCCGCAGTTCTGTACATATCCACCCAAAGTTCTATCTATTTGAATTTGCGGGATAGGCCTGCGAACATGATGTGCCGCGATATTTGCGGCAGCAAGCGGGTTATGCAATTTTACCCTACTCACCAGAGTTCCAGTCCTAGTTAAATCATACCATCTGCATTGCTCTGCATCTAGTTCTCTCGCTCTTTCATCGAGAATAAAATCCATTGTAACAGATGCTGCCGTTATTTGCATGTTAGCGGCCTTACCCGGAAATGCGGCACGTGTTCGGACAACATTTATGTCAGATGCCGCTCCTGCGGTATTTCCTTGCTTAAAGCGAGCTTCAGCACGCAATAAATAAGTATCTCCTAAACGCATAACAAACCAATCCCTTGATCCTTGCTCCCATTGAATGGCAGGCCTTCTCGGGTCAATAAATTTGCTGATATGTGCAAATATTCTTTCTGAATATTCATTGCGAGTATAAACTCGATACCGAGTTTGTAACTTTTTAGTAGCAGTCCATTTAGCATCTCTTCCTGGACCTGGAATGTAGATCGCAGTATCCCCTACCGCATATCTATTTTGGCCCACTACCGCTGGTGAACCATCTTTATTTTTGGCTCCTGCATCAACATTGGCTTGCGTCCACTTTGGGATACTGGTAGCGTTATTACTAATCCAAACATGCTTGTAAGTATCCTGATATCGCTTGTCATTATCCCTGTCTGCAGACCAAAGATTTAGAAGGTAGTCTGTTGGTCTGAAGCGTTTGAAAGGTCTGCCATTCGCAATATCACGAATCATTCCTGGTTGGATATCATACTCCATAAGAAAATACAAATGTCCACGATTTCCTTCCCCACCGTTCAAGATAGGGTCAACTGAATATTGCACAGCAAAAATAATTTCACTATTTCTAGTGTTACTCTGATCCCACAGCCTGACCATGTCACTCACCAAGCTAAAATTGTAACCCGTAATAACATTTCCAAAATATTGCTCAGCTCTCGAAAAATCATCGGACTTGGCGAATGACTGATAACCTCTTGTCAATAAAGCTAGACCCAACAAATGTTCAGCGGCAGGTTTGGTTGCTCTGCCGTAATTGCTCTGCGTAGCTGGCAAGTTGGCAATTGCAAATTCAAGATCAGGAATAATAGCTTTCTCATAAATAGTAGCTTGACTTGTTTTATTTGCCTCAACTACTGCGCCTATTGTTTCTTCTAAGGTAAGGTGAACATCACCCCATTGCCGCACTAGGTTAAAGTAATAAAGAGCACGTAAAAAACGAACTTCGGCAAGCCTGATATTAAGACTTGCTGGCGTAATATCGGTAATCGCCTGAGAGCGATTAATAACCGCATTCGCAGAGTTTATACCCCTGTATAAATTTTGCCACATCTCCCTCATAACATCGTTCGATGAATTCAAGCCGTTGTCATAGTAGTTAAATGATTTGTGATTACCATCTGCCCCATTAGTGTAGGTATCTGTTCCAAACACTGTTAGCGTATATGCCCTTTCATTACTATAAACCCACTTCAAAAAAGAATAGGTGGCATCAACGGCATCCTCCAAACCGGCAGCCGTGGTATAGTATGTTGAGCCAGCCACATCTGAAACTAATTTTTCTTCAAGAAATTTATCACACGATTGAATATTAAGAGCCATTATGGCGATTAGTATAAAAATTGCTTTTGTTTTCATATTAGTATTTTGTAATAGCTTAAAAAGTTATGTTAATACCACCCAAAAACAGTTTATTGGAAGGCACATCACTCGCATCAATCTGATTGATTGATTCCGGATCAAATACATTATAGGTTGACCATGCTTTTGGATTTTGTGCTGATAAATAAACTCTTAACTTAGTCAGCCCCAGTTGGCTCAATACGCTGTTGGCGAAATTATATCCAAGTGTAATGGTCCTTAATTTAACAAATCCTCCATCCATGTAACGCAGAGTTGAAGCAAAGGCAGGATTCTCTTGATTCTTGTTAGGTCTTGGATAATCATTGGTTGGATTGTCAATAGTCCAATAATCGATCTTTAGGTTGTTGTACCGTGCTTGCATAGTAGCCTGATCGGAATTAAACCGACTGTCAAGCGTGTATCCAAGGCGATAATAAAGGAAGAATGAGAAATCAAACCCCTTGTATGACATCCGGTTGTTAAGTCCCCCATAAACGGAAGGAATATCATTACCAACAATAACCCGGTCAGCCGGAGTAATCAGGCCATTCCCATCCGTATCCTGAAGCTTTATCTCACCAGGATAAGCACCCATCATAGTTTTGGCCAAGTCTGCCTCATCTTTTTGCCATATACCTGTCTTTTTATAATCGTAGAAAACGCGAATCGGCTGCCCGATAAACCAGGAATTTCCAGTATCATCTGTTTTATTTCCATTCGCGTCACGTTGAGCCAGATCAACTATCTCCTCCTTATAATGAGCTAGATTCATGTCTGCATCCCACTTAAAACCAGTAGGTGAATCAATGATATTGCCATTTAGTGTCACTTCAAAACCTCGGGTACGTGTAGCACCAATGTTAGAGAAAATCTGATCATAACCGGCCGAAGGAGGAATTGCCCTTCTCAATAACAAGTCTGTCGTATTTGTTTCATAGACATCAAAAGTACCGCTCAACCTGCCATTGAATAACCCAAAGTCAAGTCCAATATCTACAGTTGCTGACTTCTCCCATCCTAGTGCTGAATTTGGAATTTCAGATAGAGCGAATCCTGCTGCATTAGCTTCATCCCATGAGTAGACTGATCGCTGCAGAATGCCTTGGGTTTTATACGGATCAATTGATGTGTTCCCAACCGCTCCATAAGACGCTCGAAGCTTCAAATCGCTGACGACATCAATTGCAGACATGAAACCCTCATCCTTTAATCTCCATCCCACAGATAATCCAGGGAAATTTGTCCATTTTCGACCCGGTGCAAGACGAGAAGAACCATCAGACCGCAGGGTTGCCTGAAATAAGTATTTACCACTAAATGTGTAGTTTATACGTCCCATAAAGGAGGCAAGATTCCATTGTTCGTAGCGGCTTCTTACGGCATTTATAGTTGAAGCCGTTGCTAAGTTGTACCACTTCTGTGATTCATAAGGAAGACCGGATACTGAAGTGTAATGATACTCGTAATTATTTCGCTGAATACTTTGCAGAAATGTAAAACCTAAATTATGGTTTCCATTAATTACCTTATTATACGTAAGAAGGTTTTCTACTGTGTATCCGAGGTTTGATTCGTTTAGATATTGTGCAGCAGGGTCTCCATTTTTACGCGGGCTAGTAAACCTGCCTTCAAAAATACCTCTATTGTTATAGCGTAAATCAGTACCTACTAAAAATTTATATTTTAAACCTTCTATGATGTTCGCCTCTAAATAAGCGGATGAGAAAACCCTGTCTATTTTTTCCTCGTCAATTCTTTTGCCAGGAACTAATTCACTCAACGGACTTGAACGGATGCCATCAGAAATAGGCAAAAATATTATAGCTCCCTGGGCATCATAAGGTAATCCAAGGGGAGTTTGATTTACAGCTTCTGATAAAACGCTACCGGATCCATTATTTTGAATGGAGTGAGTGAACTGATTAGACATACCTACCTTGAACCGCTTGCTTATCTGATGATCCAGATTAATACGAGCTGTCATTTTAGTAAAATCCAAACCATCAATTGTACCTTTCTCATTAAAATATCCAAGCGACATATTAAACTGAGTCTTATCATTTCCACCATTGGCACTCACCTGATGATTAGTCTGAGTTCCATTGTGAAATATTAAATCTTGCCAATCCGTGGACACACCAGTTGAAGCTGAATTCAATTCTACTGGATCTATAAAGACTACGCCATCTGCAGGTATTGTGCCTTCCCAGGCAGTTCTTCCTGAAACACCTAGAGGGCTAATGCGGCTAGCTTCGCGTTTTAAATTAGCAAACTCAGCACCGTTCATCATAGGGAAGGTTGAAAATGGTTGCGTTACAGCGTAATGACCTGTGTACGAAACATTTGTCTTACCTGATTTTCCGCGTTTTGTAGTTATTAAAACTACTCCGTTTGCACCTCTGGAACCATAAATAGCCGTAGCAGCAGCATCCTTCAAAACTTCAATAGATTGAATATCTGAGGGGTTGAAATCATTAAGTGGGTTACTTCCAGATGTCGAGACGTTGCCATTGGTATTTGTGCTTGTGCCGGATGTCATTGGCACACCGTCCACTACAAATAAAGGGTCATTTGATGCATTTATAGATCTCCTACCTCTGATGGTAATAGTTGGACTTGAACCAGGGCGCCCATTCGACTGAAGAACGTCAACTCCGGCAATTTGACCTTTCATAGCTTCCAAAGGATTGGTTGTTGCAATTTTAGAAATAGCTTCAGCATTGATGGATGAAATAGATGCTGTGATATCTCTCTTTTCCTGCGTGCCATATCCAACCACAACTACCTCAGATAAGGAAGTGATATCCGCATTCATTGTGATGTCCATTGTGGACTGTGAACCTACTGTCATCTCAGTAGATGCAAAACCAATAGAGCTAAATACCAATACTGATTCTGATGAGGGCACATTGATCGAGTACCTGCCATTGCTATCGCTGACAGTACCTAGCGTAGTACCTTTCACAATAACATTTACACCTGGGAAACCTTGTCCATCATCAGCAGAAATTACTTTGCCTGTAACAAGACGTTCTTGAAATACAAGATCTGTTTTTATACTAGCCGCCCACACAGAGCCAGTGCAAAACACCATGAATAAAAATCCTATCGGAATACACCGGAAGATTTTTCTAGAACTTCGTAGAGTTATATGCATAATTTAAAAGGATTTAGTTTCAATTTTGTTAGAGATCGGTGCGCAATCGATTGCACAGTTTTATATAAAAATAAAGTCTCGCAAAGACTCAACTATCCTGTACCATCCTGTCCTATATCGTTTGCGAAACCGTTGAACTAAATTTAGTTGGAAATGTTCGAAAAATCAAATCCTAACTAAAATAGCTAGGCTCCAGCCCAAACTCTATTCCTGGGGGTTACATTGAGCCTAACATCGGTTAAAGTAACGGGGCCAAGGGCCTGCCTACCAACTCATTATTAGTTAGCCAACCAGGCAAAGAAGAAACGAGACAAATGGTTCGCGAACAGGACGGATCATTTCTTTTTAGCCAACTCAAGTGCCTGAGTGGTTGTATAATATTTAGCTAACATGTTAGACACCTCCCATTCCGGCATGTTCTTGTTCTGCAGATATTCTAGAAATCGTTGCATCACCCGGCCAAAGTGCGCTTCATGACCTTCCTTGTAAGATTCAGGTATGATTACTTCCCAATCTTTATCTAACTTTTTTAACTCAATGCCTGGATACTTTGATTGAATTTGTTTTAGTTGTTCAATTAATACTCTTTCAAATGAACCATCAGCAGCAATAGGTTGAATGTACAGCGTAGGCTTATACTGTTGTTCGGCACCTTGCTTAATGATCAGATTAGCATTTGTTCCGCGCATGATAGAATAGTGTGTATCGCCTGTTCCTTCTGGAGCTTTGTAATTCCAGATAACGGACACCTTTGCGTGAACATTTTTCAACTTATAATTGATCTCCCCGTTAGAATAAATTTTCAGAATACTATCGTTGACGATATCTTTTTTCAGGTAGTCCGGAAAACCTTCAAGCTTTGTGATCGCCTTGAATTCGCTTAACGTCATTTCCGTTGTTGTCCTTGTTGCATTGATGATCTGAATATCTTTAGAATAATCCAACGTTTGCTCAGGGAAACACTCCCACTGAACCAAGTCAACCAAGTGTGTTGTCACATCCACGATTCCCTCACCTTGCTGCGTCACATCCATAAACCAGGCTGGACGAGTAAGAATATTTCCTGAAACGTATTTATAAAAATGATGAATACTTTCTTTGGTGACAGATGGATTATCGGGTGTGCCTACTTCCAACGTTCCAAATACAGCTGACAGCATAGAGAATTCTTTTTGGAGAATCGTTGTAATTTCAGAGCGCTCGGTCATGATATCATACAATAACACATCATTTTTTTTAGCGGTCTCAAAAGCGCTCTTTAATGTTTCAAAATCTTTGCCAGCAATGATCATCGGCTTGTCAGCTAATACATGAATGCCCGCTTCCAATGATTTAGAAATGTATTCGGTCTTTCTTTGATTGTTGCCTGACAGCACCACAACGTTGCCTGCTTTTTCAGACAGCATCTTTTCAAAATAATCGGCACCGCTGTAAACGACCTCATTCCAATGTGTTGGTTGTTCAGTTCTTGTGTTGAATGCCTCTATCCTACCCAGGTGCAGTTTTATATCTGCCCCTTCCGGAGAATAAACATGCACCACTGAATCCACATTATCATACCTTGACTTCTGAACCAGGGCAGCATGAAAATGACCAGGGTCTAAGGTGATTATCTGGAATGGTTTTTTTTCTTCCACGGAAGTTGGGGGCTGACAAGAAGTTAGGAATATGAAAAAGCTACACGCTGCGAGCTGAAAGCTGCGGGCTAATACGTGATTACGATTGAGATTGAACATATTCAATTGAGACATTTTATTTGGTATTAATTCAAGGTTCAAAAATTAAATCAGGCGTACAGTTTTGAACTTGGAATCCTGAATTACAAAATCCCGTAAGGTGAACGTTGTGGGCGGGACAACATTTTATTAGCTTCATCATCATTTTTAAATCTCTCCTTGGCTGGATCCCAAAATACTTTTCTATCCAACTTCATAACAATGTGGTGAACCAAGCAGGTTGAACATGAGCGATGCGCTTCTTCAACTGGAGCAATATTGGGTTTTTTATCCCGTATGCTTTCTAACCAATTGCCATGATGGTTTTTGCTGACCATAAAGTGAAATTCGCTTGGCGCGATAACTGACTTTATGATTTTAGGATCGCTCGCATCCAATGGTTTAGTCCCATCCGAATTACTCACAGGATCGCTTGCTGTTGCCTGATAGTTGCCACGGGTAACAAATATCCATCCTTCACTTCCTTCATACTTTATACCATTCGGTAGTTCATTACTTACCACCATCTTTACGCCATTCGCATAGAGAGCTTCTGTTTTAAAAATTCCATGAACATCCCACAATCCTTTGGTGGGGAAATCCGCATGGCCCCAAATTTCGATTGGCCCTGAACGCTCCATGCCCATGCCCCAATGTGCAGAGTCAATGTGATGAGAACCCCCGCCTGTGATCATACCAGCCCCAAATTGTTCGCAACGCAACCAACCTGGCCTGCTATAATCTTTTTGCGGATGCACTCTTTTCTCTGTGTAATAAACTTCGGGTGTTGAGCCCAACCACATATCATAATTGAGGTTTGCTGGAATA
>JANOLM010000529.1:0-25866 GCA_031419815.1 Bacteroidia bacterium | reverse complement strand
GAATCCCTTCTTACTTAAAAAGTAGTTCAATTCCGCGAGTCGGTCGGTATTGATGAAGTCCACGCCTGCTTCCAATAAGGCTGTCCAGCTCATTTCATTATCGGGGGCGGCCCACAGGCGTAATTTTTTTCCTTCAGCATGAACATCCTTGGCAAGGTTCCTCACTTGTAGAAGATCGTTTGCGGATGGCGTTGATTTACCATTCCAACCCGACCAGTTCTTAAAATTATCGCTGATGACGGGCATCAGTTCGACTGAATAGCCTTTTCCTAAATCCCCAGGGCGGCCATCAATTCCTATGCCGGTATAACCTTCCTTTATCATGGTATTCACCGGACGATTTCCTGAAAGAAAAATTTTCACCGGACAGTTTTTCCTGAGTTCCTCGCTGGGACACCCAGTTTTGTTTATAGTTTAAACAATTTTAGCAAGTTTTGCTGCTCATCGTTGGGCAGGTGTAACCTTGATTGCTTTTGCTTTGAGTAAGGTGTGGTTATGGTTATTTCGTATATGGTTTTAAGGATGTCGATGGCCTTTTCAGGACTTACGCCAGCTTCCTTTTCTTTTAATTGTCTTTCCAGTTCTTTGTAAATTTTATAGGCACAAAAAGCAATACAAAGATGTGCTTCGATTCTTTCCCTTATTCGGTGATAAATAGGTCGGATACGCAAGTCTGTTTTGAAATGCGAAAAGCTTTTTCAATTCTCCAAAGATGTCCATAGTTTTCAATAACTTGATCTTTCAACATTGAGGTATTGGTGATATATCCCTTCAATCCATCCCATTTGCTATCGGCTTTGTATTTCACATAATCAATGGTGATGTTAATGACTCCATTCATCTTTAAATATTTATTATACCCACGATTGTTGATATGCTGCTTTGTGAGCATTCCTCTTGCTATGTTTCGTTCAAGCTTCTCTAATCCCTTCTTTCTGTTAGCAGCATCTTTTTTAGCGCGTTTAATGGAGTAGTTGATGATCAGTTTTTGATCGATATCTTTTTCAATAACGAGAGCGAAAGGATTTTATCCTTCAATACCTTCGATTCATTTTTAATCCGTGCGCCCAGAATGTATTGATACTTTTTTTTGCTGAAGCTCTTGAATGTTGTCATTGGACAATAATCCTGCATCAGCTATAATAATCAAGTCTTGCAACTGATTATCTCTTTCGAAAGACTTCAACAACCGGTAACATCGTATGGCCTTCGAACTTTCTGCCTTCAAAAATTTCATATGCTAGAGGATACCCATCAACACTGACAAAAAGCCCTAAAACAATTTGTGGATGTTGATGTTTGCCTTCTTTTGAAAATCCTGTTTTGCGTAAATCGTCTTCATCTTCAATTTCAAAATACAATGTGGTTACATCGTAGAACACTACCCTCATCTGATTACCTAATATCTTCAAGGTGTGTTCATAGCTGATCTGCTGCACTCTTTCCCTGTACTTGCTGAGCTTATCCAGGTAACGATAAATCCGTTCAACATCAATGAGCCTGTATATTTAAATAGATAGTCGGTCGTTTTAAGTTTACTTACTGACTTTACATTACATTAGCCACCTTTTCCAGTTTACGGGTGACGAAGTCGAAAATTCCAAGGGAATCCTTTGGCAAGTCTTCTTTTTTCTTCTTTTGCCTGCGTAGATCTTTTACTTTTTCCTTTTGTGTTTGATCTTAAATATGGCATGCTTGCTATCAAACATGAGCGCAACTTCCGCTGCACGTTGTACGGAATCTTGCTTGAAGGATAAAAGATTATAGAAAGCAATTTTCCATTTGGTTTGAGGGAAGGCTCAACCTCGGTATATGAATGCACTTGATGTTGAAATGATGGACAACTCCCAATTAAATTTTATAACATTGCCGGAAGGTAGTAGTGTGGGAGTTGACCACATTCCAACATCAGATATGATTACAACAATTATTAACTGACACAGTTTACTTTACAGACCCAGTCAAACCGATTACCAATCACCGATTACAGTTTCTATCCTACTTTCTTCACTTCTCTGTTCTCGTAGCTTTCGATCACATCGCCTTCTTTAATATCGTTAAAGTTCTTGATGCTAATACCGCAATCAAAACCAGATTTTACTTCAGACGCATCGTCTTTGTGACGCTTCAAGGCCCCCATTTCACCTGAGTACACCACAATGCCATCGCGGATTAAGCGGATAGGATTGTTGCGTTTGATATAACCATCTGTCACCATACATCCGGCTACGGTTCCTACTTTCGTAATCTTGAATACTTCACGTACTTCTGCATTGCCCACAATCACTTCTTCCATCTCCTTCTCAAGCATACCTTCCATGGCAGCCTTCACATCGTTGATCGCATCGTAGATGATTGAATATAAGCGGATTTCAATTTCTTCTTTTTCAGCAAGTCTGCGAGAGGAAACCGAAGGACGTACTTGGAAACCCAGGATGATTGCATCTGAAGCCGAAGCCAACAGTACATCTGATTCTGAAATCTGACCTACCGCTTTATGTATAATCGCTACCTGTACTTTAGGATTAGAAAGTTTCAGCAGTGAATCGGAAAGGGCTTCAATAGAACCATCCACATCACCTTTCACAATCACATTCAGTTGCTTGAATGAACCAATGGCCAATCGTCTGCCAATTTCATCAAGCGTAATATGTTTTTTGGTGCGAATGCTCTGCTCACGCTGAATCTGACTGCGTTTATTTGCAACTTCTCTCGCTTCACGGTCTGTTTCAAACACTGAAAACTTTTCACCTGCCTGCGGAGCGCCATCCAAGCCCAGAATAACTACGGGCGTTGCTGGGCCGGCTTCTTTCACTTTTTTGCCAGTATCATCAAACATGGCTTTTACGCGTCCATAGTTTGAACCTGCCAACATGATATCACCAACCTTAAGAGATCCATTTTGGACCATCACGGTTGTTACATAGCCTCGCCCTTTATCCAGCGTTGCTTCAATAATTGAACCCGATGCCGGTCTATCTGGATTGGCCTTTAAAACAAGTAGCTCTGCTTCGAGCAATACTTTTTCCAGAAGGCCTTCGATACCCAATCCCGTCTTGGCAGAAATCTCTTGAACCTGGTATTTGCCACCCCAGTCTTCCACAAGGATATTTATTTTAGAAAGTGACTCTCTTACCTTTTGAGGATTGGCCGTGGACTTGTCCACTTTATTGATAGCAATAACTATGGGAACGCCTGCTACCTGTGCGTGATTGATCGCTTCTTTTGTTTGCGGCATCACATCGTCATCGGCAGCTACAACAATGATAGCAACGTCTGTGATTTTAGCACCACGTGCACGCATGGCTGTAAAGGCCTCGTGACCTGGTGTATCCAGGAATGCAATTTTAGCACCGCTCTTGGTGGTTACATCGTAGGCGCCAATGTGCTGAGTAATACCACCAGCTTCTTGCGCAGTTACTTTTGTGTTTCGGATATAGTCGAGCAATGATGTCTTTCCATGGTCAACATGACCCATGATCGTGACAATCGGAGCGCGCGGTTTCAAGTCTTCTTCGTTGTCTTGATTTTCCTCTACCTCCTCCTCTTCTTCATTTGTGGTGAACTGGATCTCGTAACCAAACTCATCAGCAATCACAGTGATGGCTTCTGCATCGAGCCGTTGATTGATTGACACGAACATACCCAACCCCAGACAGGTGGAGATAACATCGTTAACGGAAACATTCATGAGTGAAGCAAGGTCATTGGCTGAAATGAATTCAGTCACTTTTAAAGTCTTAGACTCCTCTTGCTCCTGAAGCACTCTTTCATCTTCAGCATCAGATACTGCTTGCCTTTTCTCTTTTCTGTATTTGGCACCGGTGAATTTTTTCTGACCACCACTTAGCTTCGCCAGGGTGGCGCGAATTTGCTCCTGAACTTCTTTTTCTGTTGGTTCTGCTTTCTGAGGGCGCGCAGGTAACGGTCGTTTCTGACCCGGTCCTTGTCCTTGGCCCGTAGTTGAACTCTTAAAACCAGACGGAGGAGAACCACCAGGGCCTCTTCTGTTATCCCTGTTATCTGGTGCGTTTGGCAGACGTTTACGCGGGCGCTTTTTATTGGCATCTTTAAGATCGGAAGATGCGACCGGTTGGTCTTTCTTCTTCTCTACAGGCAGCTCAATTCTATCTACCACCTTCAGGCCTTGCAATTTTGTTGCTTTGGCTTTGATAATATCTTGTTCAGGCTTCTCAACAACTGGTACAGGCACAGGTATGGGTGCCACAATCTTTACTTCTACTTTCTCCTCCGCTACTTTAATTTCTGGAACTTCCTGAACGGGCTCTTTTTCAACTACTGGTTTTTTCTTTTCCAGTTCAATTTTTCCCACCACTTTAAACCCGTCAAGCTTTGGCTTTTCGCGTTCAACTTTTTCTGGTTTTGGTTCTTCCTTATGCTTGATTTCTTTTGAGCCAAGGTTTTTGATCAGAACGTTTTCTTCTTCTTCAATCTTCTTGCGATGAACTTCCGTTTCTGTAGCAATGGTTACATTTTCTGTATGCTTTATTCCAATGGTTAGGCCTGAAGCTTCTAGTTTTTCTGAAGCGGATGAGGCATACTCTTTGGAGAGCATGGTGAATTGCTCAGTAGAAAGTTTGGCATTAGGGTTATTTTCTACCACGAAACCCTTCTTGGCCAAAAAGTCCAAAATGGTATTATGGCCCACGTTTAGTTTTCGCGATGCTTGCCCTAACCGTATCATCTTTTCTTCTGCCATGCTCAAATATCTTGCTTTTTAATTGATTTTTAAAGATTTTCTTATCGTTTAGGCTCTATTCGAACTCTTTCTTCAACACGTTCAGCAAGCCTTCCACGGTCTCCTCTTCAAGATCCGTTCTGCGAACAAGTTCTTCTTTATTCAATGCTAAAACACTCTTCGCGCTGTCCAGCCCAATCCGTTTTAGTTCATCAATCACCCAGCTCTCAATCTCATCACCAAACTCATCCAAGTCAACGTCCTCTTCTTGTAGAGTATCAACATCTCTGAATACATCTATTTCCATTTCCACCAGTCTGCTCGCCAATCGAATGTTTAGCCCACCTTTTCCGATAGCAAGAGATACCTGATCGGGGCGCAAGTGAACAGAAACGCGCCCGTTTTCTTTATCTATTTTGATGCTTGAAATTTTGGCCGGACTCAAAGCGCGGGTGATGTATAACTCCAGGTTTTCTGTGTAGTTGATTACATCAATATTTTCGTTCTGCAACTCTCTAACAACGGCATGGATGCGCGAACCCTTCATGCCCACACAAGCCCCTACCGGATCGATGCGGTCATCATATGATTCAACGGCAACTTTAGCTCTCTCTCCGGGCTCGCGCACAACTTTTTTAATAGTGATCAAACCGTCATAAACCTCCGGAACTTCCTGTTCAAAAAGTCTTTCCAAAAACACAGGTGATGTGCGAGAAAGAATGATTTTAGGATTGCCGTTCACCATTTCCACTTTGTGAACAATGGAACGCACATTTTCTCCCTTGCGATAACGGTCTTTTGGAATTTGCTCGTTTCTAGGAATTGCAATTTCGTTTCCTTCTGCATCGATGAGCAACACTTCGCGGCTTAGCACTTGATAGACCTCGCCAGTAATAATCTCACCAACGATATCTTTATATTTTTGGAATAAAATATCTTTTTCCAAGTCCTTCACTTTTTGCAGAAGGGTTTGACGGGCAGTAGTAACAGCCCTGCGACCGAAATCCTCTAAATGGATTTCTTCTGCTACTTCCTCGCCCACTTCAAAGTCAGGTTCAATTTTCTTGGCTTCTGACAAGCTGATTTTATCATGTTCCCAGATATCTTCGGAATCATCATCTACAATTTCGCGGAAGCGCCAGATTTCAAGATCTCCCTTGTCGGCATTTACGATGATATCAAAATTGTCGTCCAGCACATATTTCTTACGGATCATGTTGCGAAAAACATCCTCGAGGATGCGGATCATAGTTGGACGATCGATGTTCTTTTGCTTAGCAAAATCTGCAAACGATTCTATTAGAGTTGAGGTATCCATCATTGTTCTGTTATTTAAACGAAACCATTACAAATGCTTTTTCAATGTTTTCAAACTGAATTTCTATTGACTTCAATTCTGTTTTTTTGCCTTCCTTTACCTCTTGAGTGAGCGTGATTTTTTGTTCATCTACCGCAGCCAGAGTTCCCTGCACCATCGTTTTATCTTTGGTGTGCACCTTAAAGCCACGTCCTACATTTTTATAGTACTGACGTTTCAATTTCAGCGGGTGATCTAAACCAGGAGTGGTAACCTCAAGCGTATAGTTTTCATCAATAAGCCCGGATTCATCCATCGCATTAGACAATGCCCGGCTTACCTTGGCGCACGTTTCAATGGTTACTCCCTTATCTCCGTCTAAGATTACCAAAACACGCCTTGGGCCTGCTTTGGAAGTGAATATAACTTCCACCAAAAACTGGCTCTCGTCAGTAAGACAGCTGTGTGCTAATTCTCGGACTTTATCGTTCAAATCCATACTACTACTCCATACTTATTATACAACATATATTTTCTATTCGACCCCTTAGGACTACCGCCATTTTGCCGCTCAGGCCAGGTAGTACTCGTAAAACTGCCAAACAAAAGAGGGGACTTTTTCGGTCCCCTCTGTCGAGTTTGTTAATAAGTAGGTGCAAATTTAAATGATTTTTACTTTATCGCAAATTATTATGTTATTTGATTGCCAGACCTAAAATTTCCCATAAAAATGCTTAATCGATCTCTTTTAATTTTTGCATTAGGGCTATTAATTTCTTGTGGGGAAAAAAGCAAAAGTGATCAGGATAAAGAATCTGTAGATCGTATTGTAAGCGTTCCGCTATTCAACAGCGACTCAGCATATTTCTTTGTAGAGAAACAGGTAAAGTTCGGACCGAGGATACCGAATACCAAATCTCATCAGATTGCCGGAGATTACTTTGTTAGTCAATTCAAAAAATATGGTGCTAGTGTAACAGAACAAAAATTTGAAGCGGTTTCCTTTGATGGCCAACATCTAATGTTGAGAAACATCATTGCTAGTTTTAATCCCGATCAACAAAAAAGAATTTTGCTGGCCGCCCATTGGGATACAAGACCATTTGCAGACAAAGATAAAGCTAAGCCAGATGCTCCATTTGATGGGGCCGATGATGGGGCCAGTGGCGTAGGCGTATTAATTGAAGTTGCTCGTTTATTGAACAAACAATCTCCAACGGTAGGAGTGGATATTATTTTATTTGATGGGGAAGATTGGGGTGAGAAAAATGCGATGCAAAATCAGTCCGATCTTCCAGAAGGATTGCAATCGTGGTGGTGTCTTGGTTCTCAGCATTGGTCTAAAAATAAGCACAAGAAAAACTATTCTGCCCATTACGGAATACTGCTGGATATGGTTGGCTCTAAGCGCGCTCATTTCTACAGGGAAGGTTTGTCTATGCAATTTGCACCCGCTATTGTTGAAAAGGTTTGGAGTACTGCAGCCAAACTAGGCTACTCAGATTATTTCGTAAAACAGAATGCAGGAGAGATAACCGATGACCACCAATTTGTAAATCGAATTGCAAAGATACCGATGATTGACATTGTTCATTATCATCCTGTGATGGGATATTTTGGGGATTATCATCACACCCAAAAAGATAACCTCGACCTTATTAGCAAAGAAACTCTTCAGGCCGTTGGGGCCACCATCACGAATGTGATTTACTACGAAGAGTAAAGTTATTCAGCAATTAATTTTTCAAGATAAATGCCGTATCCACTTTTCTCAAGAGGTTTGGCAAGGGTAAGTAATTGTTCTCTGTTAATGAACCCCTTTCGGTAAGCAACTTCTTCAATGCATCCGATCTTAAGCCCTTGTCTCTGCTCAATCACTTGCACGAAATTTCCGGCTTGCATGAGGGAATCGAAAGTACCTGTGTCTAACCAGGCCGTTCCGCGGCTCATGATTCCAACTTTTAGTTTTCCTTTCTGCAAATAAACTTTATTGACATCGGTTATCTCCAGCTCTCCTCGTGGGCTTGGCTTTATTGATTTTGCAATCGCTACAACTTCGTTATCATAAAAGTAAAGTCCGGGCACTGCGTAGTTAGACTTTGGGTTTTTTGGCTTTTCCTCAATCGAAATTGCTTTTTGATTTTTATCAAACTCGACTACCCCATATCGTTCGGGGTCGTTGACATGGTAGGCAAAAATTACTCCGCCATCAGGATCAGTATTTTCCTGCAATAAATTGATTAACCCTGATCCATAAAAGATATTATCTCCTAAAACTAAGGCCACCTTATCCTTGCCAATAAACTTTTCACCAATAATAAATGCTTTTGCAAGCCCATCTGGGTTGGGCTGAACCTCATAAGAAAATTTGCATCCTAATTGCGAACCATCACCAAGCAATTTTTTAAAGTGAGGGAGGTCGTGAGGTGTTGAAATAATGAGTACCTCGTGTATACCTGACATCATCAATATAGACAATGGATAATAAATCATAGGCTTGTCATACAGCGGCATCAATTGCTTGCTCATGACCAACGTGAGTGGATGTAAACGTGTCCCGGATCCACCAGCCAAAATAATTCCTTTCATGGATTATCGGTTTTGATACATTCCCAAATAATAATCTTTATACGCACCTGATGTTACATGATTTAGCCAATCTCTGTTGGCAAGATACCAATTCACAGTTTTTTCTAATCCAGTTTCAAAGTCAACAGTTGGAGACCACCCTAGTTGGGTTTGAAGTTTTGATGAATCAATCGCATATCGCAAGTCGTGCCCAAGCCGATCCTTTACATAAGTAATCAATCTTGCCGAAGATCCTTGTGATCGATCTAGCTTATCATCCATGATTTTACACAAGGCGTGCACAAGATCAATGTTTTTCCATTCATTGTTGCCCCCTATGTTATACACCTGCCCTATTTTTCCATTATGGAAAATAACATCAATTGCTTTCGCGTGATCTTCCACATAGAGCCAATCTCTTATGTTCTCACCTTTGCCATAAACCGGTAAAGGTTTTTCATTTAAAATATTATTGATGAGCAGTGGTATTAGCTTTTCAGGAAAGTGATTGGGACCATAGTTATTGGAGCAGCGACTAATTAAAGTTGGCAACTTAAAGCTATTGTGATAGGCACTCACAAAATGATCAGCGGATGCCTTTGATGCTGAGTAGGGTGATCGTGGGTCTATTGAAGTAGCTTCCGTAAAGAATCCCCCATCCTCTGCCGATCCGTAGACTTCATCTGTTGAGATTTGATAAAATCTTTTTCCTTCAAAATTTCCGCTCCAGGATTTAAGTGCGGCTTGAAGAAGATTCAATGTTCCCATCACATTGGTGTTGACAAATTCCGCAGGGTTTTCCAGCGAACGATCGACATGCGACTCTGCTGCAAGGTGAATAATGCCATCCACCACTTCGCATTGAAAGAAATCATCTAAGAATTTTCGGTCGGTTATATCACCTTTTACGAATCTGTAATTCGGGAAGGATTCTATATCATGAAGGTTTTCCAGATTAGCCGCGTAGGTAAGTTTATCCAGATTTAAAATCGAATAGTCTGGGTATTTTTTTACAAAAAGTCTCACTACATGAGATCCAATAAACCCAGCACCTCCTGTTATTAAAATCTTTCTTTTCATTTAAAATATTTATTTTTTAAACCCGGAGAAGTCTTTGTGATCTTTTTTATAAAGATCCTCTTTGGAGAGCGAAAGAAAATAGTCGTAGGTTATTTTCAAGCCCTCACTGCGGGATACTTTTGGTTGCCATCCTAAAATTCCTCTTGCCTTGTCGATATTAGGTTGGCGTTGTTTGGGATCATCTTTTGGTAGAGGCTGGAAAATTATTTTTTGCTTTGTGTCCGTAAGCTTGATTATCTCTTTTGCAAAATCCAGTATCGTAATCTCATCTGGATTTCCAATGTTGACCGGCAGGTGGTAATCGGACATTAGTAATTTGAAAATGCCATCAACTAAATCATCCACATAACAGAACGATCTTGTCTGGGAGCCGTCTCCAAAAACAGTAAGGTCTTCCCCTCTCAGCGCTTGGCCAATCATGGCAGGCAATACCCTTCCGTCATTGAGGCGCATTCGAGGTCCATAGGTATTAAAAATTCGGATGATCCGTGTTTCCAATCCATGGTATGTGTGATAGGCCATTGTAATTGCTTCCTGGAAGCGTTTGGCCTCATCATAAACGCCTCGTGGGCCGATAGGATTTACATTTCCATAGTACTCTTCCGTCTGTGGGTGAACCATAGGATCACCATATACCTCAGAAGTTGAAGCCACTAATATCCTGGCATTTTTGGCCTTTGCAAGACCTAAAAGGTTGTGCGTCCCCAGGGAGCTGACCTTTAATGTTTGTATGGGTATTTTCAGGTAGTCAATTGGACTGGCCGGTGAGGCAAAGTGCAGAATGTACTGAAGTTCGCCCGGCACATGCACAAATTTTGAGACATCGTGGTGATAAAATTCAAAATCAGGATGCTTGAAAAGATGTTCAATGTTTTTCAAGTC
Source organism: Bacteroidia bacterium (assembly GCA_031419815.1). Lineage (GTDB taxonomy): Bacteria > Bacteroidota > Bacteroidia > Cytophagales > Cyclobacteriaceae > ELB16-189. The sequence goes on along the minus strand of JANOLM010000529.1, from coordinate 15,340 downwards.
ACCCGTAATTAAATTATCCATCGCAATAACGCTGAACCCTTCACGGATAAAGCGGTCGCACAGGTGAGAGCCTAAGAATCCGGCTCCACCGGTTATTAAAATTCGTTTTTTAACCATAAACTGTTTTTCTTCCAATACTGTAATAAGTATACCCAAGGTCTTTCATGGACTGAATATCATAAAGATTTCGGCCGTCAAAGATGACTTTGCCTTTCAGTATCGAAGAGAGTTTTTCAAAGTCAGGCGTTCTAAATTCTGGCCACTCTGTTGCTATAAATATGGCATCCGCTCCTTCTGCAGCATCGTATGGCGTTTCGCAATATTGAATTTTCGAACCTAAAACAGTTTTCACATTTTCCATCGATTCAGGATCATGTGCTTTTATAATGGCTCCAGCTTGAAGAAGTTCTTCAATGTTGTACAAAGATGGAGCTTCCCGAATATCATCAGTGTGCGGTTTAAAGGATAATCCCCACAAGGCAAAAACTTTACCTTTCAAGTTATTTTTGAAGTGACTTTTTATGTTGGGGATGAGTTTGGTTTTCTGATAATCGTTTACTTCCATCACGGCTTTCAGAATTTTGAAGTCATATTTTGAATCTTCAGAAGACCTGGCCAAAGCCTGAACATCTTTTGGAAAGCAACTTCCACCGTAGCCTATACCCGGAAACAAAAAGCGTTTTCCTATCCTGCTGTCCGTACCAATCCCTTTGCGCACAGAATCTACATCGGCACCAAGCACCTCACAAAGGTTTGCAATTTCATTCATGAACGAAATTTTGGTGGCCAGAAAAGAGTTAGCAGCATATTTTGTTAACTCGGCTGATCTTTCATCCATAAAAATTATTGGATTCCCCTGACGTACAAAAGGAGCATACAGTGTTTCCAATATTTTTTTTGCATTTTCTGATTCGGTGCCAATGACAACCCGGTCTGGTTTCATAAAATCTTCAACCGCCATCCCTTCCCTTAAAAATTCTGGATTAGAGGCGACATCAAAATCAACTTTGGAATTTGCCCGGATTCGCTTCGATACCTTTTCGGCTGTCCCTACCGGCACGGTACTCTTATCAATTATTACGGTGTATTCTTTTAGCAATGGTCCGATGTCATCTGCAACTTTGAGAATATACTTTAGATCAGCCGAGCCATCTTCTCCTGGCGGTGTTGGCAAAGCCAAAAAAATAATTTTTGCACCTTCAATTCCTTCCTCCAGATTAGTTGTAAAGGTGAGTCTCTTCTGCTTTAGATTTCTTTCAAATAAAACTTCAAGACCGGGCTCATATATAGTAATCTTTCCAGACGAAAGGCTCTTGACCTTTCTTTCGTCAATATCAACGCAGGTTACCGTATTCCCCGTTTCCGCAAAACAAGTCCCCGTTACAAGACCTACATAACCAGTTCCAACAACAGCTATTTTCATTTAAAACTAAATTTAAGACCGCAAAAATAAGGTTTTAAAATAAGGCGGTGCAAATTTATCATCACAAACTAACATTCGTTTGTGCAATTAGTAAAATCCATTATTTTTGTAGTCTAATTTTTAAAGATATGATGGCTACAGCAGTTGAAGAACAAGTAGGAGTAAGTTTTGAAGAGACCGAAAATCAAAAGATGATTGCGCAAATGATTCGGGACTTTGGTTTGGTTGAAATCAGACCAAAAATGATGCAGTGGGATGAAAGTCAGGAATTTCCTATAGGACTTTTCAAAAAAATGGGGGCTTTGGGGTTGATGGGTGTTTTAGTTCCGGAAGAATATGGAGGTGCTGGATTTGGCTATCCTGAATATGTAACGGCTATTTCTGAGGTAGCTAAAATTGATGGATCAATAGGATTGAGCATGGCGGCTCATAACTCTCTTTGCACAGGTCATATTCTCCAATTTGCAAATGAAGGGCAAAAGCAAAAATACCTTCCCAAATTAGCCACCGCTGAATGGATTGGTGCCTGGGGCCTCACCGAACCTAATACAGGTTCAGACGCAGGCAATATGAGAACTGTTGCAGTAAAAGATGGCGACTATTATATTTTGAATGGAGCCAAAAACTTTATAACGCATGGAAAATCAGGCGATGTTGCCGTTGTGATCGTGCGCACTGGCGAGGTTGGAGATTCACATGGCATGACTGCTTTCATTATTGAAAAAGGTATCTCCGGTTTTTCCTCAGGAAAAAAAGAGAATAAGTTGGGCATGCGTGCCTCCGAGACTGCTGAGCTAATTTTTACTGATTGCCGGGTTCATAAAAGCCAGATCATCGGCAGAGAAGGTGAGGGATTTATTCAATCGCTAAAGGTATTAGATGGGGGAAGGATTTCTATTGCCGCCTTAAGTTTAGGAATTGCACAAGGGGCTTTTGAAGCTGCCCTTCAATACTCGAAAGAAAGGCATCAGTTTAATAAGCCCATTTCTAGTTTTCAAGGTATTTCCTTTAAACTGGCTGATATGGCCACAAAAATTGAAGCAGCACGATTGCTGACGTTTAGGGCTGCAGACTTAAAAAACAAAGGCCAAAGCGTTAATTTGGAATCGGCAATGGCTAAACTTTACGCTTCAGAAATAGCTGTGGAAGTCGCCAATGAAGGTGTTCAAATATTTGGAGGCTATGGCTACATAAAGGATTTCCCGGCAGAAAAATATTATAGAGACGCCAAACTCTGCACAATTGGTGAGGGCACATCAGAAATACAAAAATTAGTTATTTCAAGAGCACTTTTAAAGTAGTCTTGCATAATTCAATCAAATAGCCATATATTTGCAGCCCTAAAGAAAAGTAGCATGCTAATTATCAGTATCAAAGAAAACGAGTCAATTGACAAAGCTCTCAAGCGTTTCAAGAAAAAGTTTGAAAAGACTGGTGTTTTGAAGCAATTGCGTTCCAGAACCTCTTTTATGAAGCCTTCTGTAAGACGCAGGACAGAGATGATTAAAGCAGCTTACATTCAAAACAAATTTGCAGGAGAGAATTATTAGTATTTAACAGGCACACTATATATATCCCCTTGGGTTCTTTCCCGAAGGGGATATTTTTTTTATATTGCTACTACACGAGGGACAGTGTAGTAATGGTTAATTCCTTTCTTAAATATCTTCAGTTCGAAAAACGATTTAGTTCCAACACAATTATTGCCTACCAAACTGATCTTAGGCAATTTGAAAATTTTCTCTCCGCTACCTTTCCGGAATTTAAATCAGAGTCTGCCGATTACGGGGTAATACGAGCCTGGATAATTCAACTGGTAGAATCTGAAATTGATAGTCTTTCCATTAACCGGAAAATAGCATGCCTGCGAAGCTATTATAAGTTTTTAATGCGCCAAGAGCATATCGCTAAAGACCCGATGCTCAAAATCAAAGTGTTAAAGACTAAAAAGAAGCTTCCTCACTTTGTGAAAGAAAATGACATGGTTAAGCTTCTTGATCACGGTTTATTTGAAAATACCCATGAGGGCTGGCGCGATCGGTTAATTATAGAACTTTTCTATGGAACGGGCATACGCCTTTCCGAGCTCATTGGACTGAAAGAATCGCAACTAAATCTCAGAGAACGCACCATTAAAGTTCTGGGAAAAAGAAATAAGGAAAGAGTAATCCCTTTTGGTGAAAGTCTCGTTTCAATGATTGAGACCTATCGCAGCGTGAGGAACAGTGAAGTGGATATAAAAGATCATGGCAATTTATTTGTAACCGATTCAGGAGAGCGATGCTACCCCATGATGGTTTATCGTGTGGTTAAAAAATACCTTAGTTTATTTTCCTCCATCGAAAAGAAAAGCCCTCACGTGTTACGGCATAGCTATGCAACTCATTTGTTGGATAAAGGAGCCGAAATTAATGCGGTCAAAGATTTGCTTGGCCATAGCAGTCTGGCTGCCACGCAGGTTTACACACATAACTCTATGGAAAAATTGAAAAAGGTATTTGAGCAGGCACACCCTAAAGCCTAAACTCTTGACGTTGATAATATGATAATGCATTGCTTATGACAAGATGATTACAAATGACTCTTCGGTTGGTCAAATTATAGCCGGAATTGGTTTTTATGTTTCACTCTTAAATTTTTATGTTATGAAGTTACAAGTTCATTCCATCCATTTTGATGCCGACAGCAAACTGATCGATTTTATTCAAAAGAGGATAGACAAATTAGAGACTTTTTATGATCGCTTAGTGGATGGAGAAGTCTTTCTAAGGCTCAATAATGAGGGTATAGAGAATAAAACGGTTGAAATAAAACTTAGGGTTCCGGGGAGTCAGCTTTTTGCCAAAGAACAGGCACGGACTTTCGAAGCTGCTACGGATCTTGCATCGGAAGCACTTAGGGCTCAATTAAAAAAATTCAAAACGAAAATTAAAGCTGGTCGTGTTTAAACGACTGTTCATTATAAAAATGAAAAAGGTCACTGCGAGGTGACCTTTTTCAATTATACAAAATAGAATTAATTACAACTTGAATGCCTTCTTAACGGCTTCAACATAATTCAATTTTTCCCACGGGAAAAGCTCAACCTTTACGCGCTTTTCCGTTTTTTTTCCTTTGTTGAAAACTTTCTCCACAACCTTTGACTCACGGCCCATGTGGCCATAGGCTGCAGTTTCAGAATAAATAGGTGTACGAAGATTAAAACGTTCTTCAATAAAGTAAGGGCGCATATCAAATATCTTCGAAATCTTTGCCGCAACCTCTCCATCATTAAATTTCACTTTAGACGTTCCATAGGTGTTTACATAAAGTCCTACAGGCTTGGCTACGCCAATTGCATACGCCACTTGCACAAGTACTTCATCACAGACACCTGCAGCTACCAGGTTCTTGGCAATATGGCGCGTAGCATAAGCAGCGGAACGATCAACTTTTGAAGGATCCTTTCCGGAGAAAGCACCTCCACCGTGGGCGCCTTTACCTCCATAGGTATCCACAATAATCTTGCGACCTGTTAAGCCTGTATCGCCATGCGGGCCACCGATTACAAACTTGCCGGTGGGGTTAACGAAATAATTTATTTCATTCTTGAAAAGCTTTTGAACGCGCTTAGGAAGTTTTTTTAAAATGCGTGGTACAAGAATGTTGATTACATCATCCTTGATTTTCTTTAGCATAACTGCATCTTTAGCGAAGTCATCGTGTTGGGTAGAGATAACAATGGTATCAACACGCTGAGGCTTGTTATCATCTCCGTACTCAATTGTGACCTGCGATTTTGCATCGGGGCGAAGATAGGTCATCACTTTTCCTTCCCTGCGGATTACAGCCAGTTCTCTCAACAACAAATGCGCAAGTTCTAACGGCAGCGGCATATAATTGTCTGTCTCGTTAGTAGCATAGCCAAACATCATACCTTGATCGCCAGCTCCCTGATCTTCTTTCTTTCTGCGCTCAACTCCTTGATTGATATCAGGAGATTGTTCATGAATGGCCGATAGAATTCCGCAGCTATCAGCCTCAAACATATATTCGCTTTTCGTGTACCCTATTTTTCGTATCACTTCGCGTGCAATGTCCTGCACATCCAAATAGGCTTCTGATTTGACCTCTCCGGCTAATACGACCAGGCCCGTTGTGACCAATGTTTCGCAGGCCACTTTTGAATTGGCATCGTAGGCTAAGAAATAATCGATCAGCGCATCTGAAATCTGATCTGCAACTTTATCGGGGTGACCTTCCGAAACCGATTCTGACGTAAATAAATAAGGCATGTTGGTTTATTGTTTTTTTATTAAGCGGCAAAAATAGAGTAAAGTCCTTAAAACCAAAAAGATAATGTCAAGGCATTTCTCAATCATGCCAGAAATGAGAAAATAGCAGGTTCTTTGGGTAGGCTTGGTTTATTTAATTTCCAATCTTTAACAAACATCGTCTGAACAAATTCATTCTTACCACTTAAGTCGAGTGCTATACTCACTTGAGAAGTTGGTTTCAACGAGTTCAACAGATGATCTAAAATCTGATTATTGCGATACGGTGTTTCGATAAACAGTTGCGTTTGATTTTTTTGTTCTGATTCGCGCTCCAACGCTTTGATTATTTTGGTTGCCTCTTTTCCATCTACTGGCAGGTAGCCATGAAACGCAAATTTCTGCCCATTTAAACCCGATGCCATCAATGCCAACAAAAGAGAAGAGGGGCCAACCAACGGAATCACTTGGATATTTCTTTGATGGGCAAATCGCACGGCCATTGAGCCAGGGTCAGCTACACCGGGGCAGCCCGATTCTGAAATAACGCCCATGTTATTGCCTTCTACGAGAGGTCTCATTAAAGTAAGTAATTCAATCTCTTTAGTTTCTTTATCCAAGACTTCAATTGTTAAAGCTTCTATCGAATCGTAAATTTTAAGACTACCCAAATATCTTCTGGCTGTTCGCGCATTTTCCACCAAAAAATAGTGAATATCCTTAAGCGATAGAAGAACGTGTTGTGGAATCACAAGCTGAGCAGTGTCTTCCGCTATGATGGTTGGTACTAAGTATAACTTTCCTTTACCTGGCATCTCTTGTCGTTATACGTTAATCGTTATGCGTTAAAAAGTTCAGTACGGTATTTGCAAATTCAACCGGTTTTTGAGCCTGCACCCAATGTCCTGTATCCAGAGTAGAAAATTTGGCTTTTGGAAAGATAGATTTAATTAATTCCTCATCACCTGCAGAATAATAATTTGACATTGCTCCTTTAATGAACAAGGCAGGCTTTTCAAATTTTCCCGAGTATTGCATGCCTTCGCCCATTTCCTCTATATGATTGTCAATGGCTTTCAAATTAATCTTCCACTCAAATCCACCTTCCGATTTACGGCTAAGATTTTTTAATAAGAATTGGCGCACATCCACCTCAGGAACAAACCCGGAAAGAATTTGATCTGCTTCAGTTCGCGATGAAAGGTTTTCAAGATGAATAGCATTCAATCCATCTAAAATATGATCGTGGTGGACTGGATAGGATTTTGGAACAATGTCGACTACTATTAACTCAGCAATAATGCCAGGCTTCTTCACTGCCAGATTCATGGCAGTCTTTCCGCCCATAGAGTGACCGATAACGATTGGCTCAACAACCGCATGTGAAATTAAAAAATCCTCAAGATCCTCCGCCAAAAGTTTATAATTGAATTCATCGCTGTGAGGAGATTGGCCATGATTGCGGTGATCTACCAAATAAACTTTATAATGCTGCGAAAATGTTTTGGCAAGCGAATACCAATTATCGGATGAGCCAAAAAGACCATGAAGAATCACCATAGGCCGGCCTTGTCCTGATTCGCGAAAGAATAAATTCATGCAGCAATGTAAAAAAAAGCAGGCAGTGGGCAGTAGGCAGTAGGCAAGCGGTAAGTATATTTGAACTTTACCTTACAAATGGAATTAGCTAACAACGTTTATCAAATTCAAGGCCTGGACGTTGCAGAAATCTGCAAACAGTTTGGAACCCCTTTGTATGTTTACGATGCCAACAAGATCGTAACGCAACTGCAAAGTTTAAAAAACGCATTTTCTGAGAATGATGTTAAAGTAAAATATGCGGCCAAAGCTTTAACTAATCTTTCTATATTAAGATTGCTTCGAAAGAATGGTGCGGGTGTTGATGTGGTTTCCATTCAGGAGGCAAAACTGGTTTTACGTGCTGGCTTTGAGCCTTTCAATGTTATGTTTACACCCAACTGTGTGGACTTTGAAGAGATCATTCAAGGTGTGGAGCTAGGGTTAAATATCAACCTCGATAATCTTTCTGTTCTCGAAAAATTTGGAAAAAAATATGGGGGCAATTATCCTTGCTGTATCCGTTTGAACCCTCATATTATGGCCGGGGGGAACTACAAAATCTCAACCGGTCACGGAAATTCAAAATTTGGAATTTCAGTCTACCAGCTTCCACAAATCAGACAGATTGTTGACCATTACAAAATTGTTGTCAATGGCCTTCATATTCATACGGGCTCCGAAATCACCGAAACGGATGTGTTTATTAAAATGGCAGAAATACTTTTTGGCATCGCCCAGGATTTTCCGAGCCTTAAGTTTATTGACTTTGGAGGTGGTTTTAAAGTAGCCTACAAAGAAGGTGACCTCGTTACAAACGTCTATGACCTGGGTTTAAAACTAGGGAAGACCTTTAAGGGGTTTTACCAGAGTTACGGAAGAAAACTTGAGTTGTGGATAGAGCCCGGAAAATATTTGGTGAGTGAGGCGGGCTATCTATTTGTAAATGCCAACGTTGTGAAAGCAACGCCAACTATAACATTTGTTGGCGTAAACTCAGGTTTGAATCATTTGATCCGCCCGATGATGTATGATTCCTATCACGAAATTGTAAACGTCTCTAACCCGGCGGGCTCACATAAAATTTATACCATAGTTGGAAATATTTGTGAGACCGACACACTAGGATCAGACCGCAAACTAAATGAAGTGATCGAAGGTAATTTACTGGTCATCAAAAATGCCGGTGCCTATGGATATTCTATGGCCTCGAATTATAATTCGCGTTTCCGTCCAGCAGAGGTTTTGATTTTAAATGGGGAAGCAAAACTCATTCGTAAGAGAGATACGCTTGAGGATCTAATTAGAGGCCAGGTCGAAATTGATTTCTAATTTTTGCTACCTGAAACTATAGCAAATATATAATCCCGGGCCGTTTCCATAGGTAGGCATTACTACTGTTCTCCCAGATTTCTTTGACCATTTGTAACGGTGCGTGTAATACACAAGGTTCGTTGAAACGATTCCAATACCAGCACCTACTAAAACATCCGAGAGCCAATGACGGTTATTTAGCACGCGAAGTGTACCAACTGCGGTGGCGCAGGTGTAGGCGCCAATACTATACCAAACACTTTTTTTGCCGAACTCTTTGTGTAAAAACGTTGCGGCTACAAAAGCCTGCGCTGTATGACCAGAGGGAAATGAATTATCGGCACTCTCGTCAGGGCGCATTACATGGGTATATTTCTTAAGGGCCTGAACAATAGCAGTGGTCAAAATTTCTGATTTCAGTAGTAATGCTGTACTGTTTCCAAAATTATTTTCACCTTTTACGTCAGCCAAATTAAGGCCCAAGACAGTCACAATTGGAACATATTGAATATAGTCATCAACGTGCGTACGAAAATTAGGGATGTGCTGATTCCTTTCGTCCCGGATTGCATCATTTAATCTATGACCACCTTTTAGGAGTAAGCCTGTACTGATAATAGCAACTGGTGCAATCAGATTTTTGCGAAACTGCTTTTTTTGAATGGAAGTTCGCGCGGTGCTATCTTGTCCAATCACATTATAATTCGACAAAATGCCTACAAGCAGAAATAAAACTAAAGTCCTTTTGCCAATTTGCATGGCTAAAAGTAATAGATTCCGCACAGAGAACACGAAGACACAGAGAGTACAAAGGGTAGTTTACTCAGTGAACCCGCCCCTATTTGGAAAGAAAAAATTCCCATAAATTATTTACCTTTTATCCATGAAGTATAAAGAACTCACCTTAACCATCATTGGACTTTACATCAAGTCAGTGCCCTACGTGCGAAAACTTTTATTTCTTGGGATATGTACATTCAATGGCGTGCAATGTTATAGTCAATCCTATGATACGCTGGTGATGAAAGACGCCACCCATCAAATTAAAATGATGGGATATCCCATTCAAGATAAACTATTACTTTACGCCAAACCTAAAGTTTACACCTTTATTCAATACTTACCCCACACATATCAGGGTGCAGCAGAAATATCATTTCATAAAAGTAGTTTGAAGGGTTGGGCTGCAATGGCAGGATCAACCACAGTTCTTTTGTTGGCCGACCAAAAGCTTTTAGATGCCGTTCAGCAATTTTCAATACATATTGGATTGGACGCAGAGAGGGAATACAAAGATTTTGTTCCGTTTAAATTTGGAAAAAAAGATGCAAGCCTCTATGATGTTCCTGATAACCTAAACTCGGTCATTTATTCCCTTGGCGAGGGTATGCCCTCATTATTTTTGTCCGCTGGCTTGCTTACGTATGGCCTTATAAAAAAAGATTACCGTTCTATCTCTACTGCCAGCCAAATAGTCCAGGCTACTTTGGCCATGGGCATCACCACACAAATTTTAAAACGAATGACTGGTCGGGAAAGTCCGTTTGTTGCGACTAAATCCGCTGGGGTCTGGCATCCATTTACCAATTTGAAGACCTATCAACAAAACGTACCTAGTTACGATGCTTTTCCTTCTGGGCATATGGGAACCCTGATGTCCACAACGATAGTTATTGCAGCCAACTATCCGGAAAAAAAATGGATTCGTCCTGTGGGATATTCTATTATGAGCTTAGTTGGGTTGGCCATGTTAAACAACGGAACTCATTGGGCCAGTGACTATCCCCTGGCGATTGGAATGGGTTATGTATTCGGCCATGCAACCGTGAAAATGAACCGGCTGATGAAGGAGTCCTGGAAAAGAAAATAGCTTTGTTTTAGAGCATGCAAAAACTGATAACCGAATTTGATTTAATTGTAATTGGTGGTGGCGCGGCTGGATTCTTCGGAGCTATCATTGCAGCAGAAAAGAAGTCAGGACTGTCAATTCTAATTCTAGAGAAAACCTCAAAGCTTCTATCCAAAGTGAAAGTCTCTGGAGGTGGCCGCTGCAATGTCACACATTATTGTTATGAACCAACCTCTCATTCAAAACATTACCCTCGCGGAAGCAAAGAATTAAAATCACTCTTTCGGAAATTTCACGCCAAGGATATGGTAGCATGGTTGGATTCTAAACATGTAAAATTGAAAGCTGAAGAGGATGGAAGAATGTTTCCGATCACAGACTCTTCACAAACTATTATTGATTGCTTTCTTACAGAGGCTGCACGGAATCGAATTGAAATAAAATTAAACTCAGAAGTAATTAAGATAACTGCTTCTAAAAATAAATTTCAGGTTCAAGCAGGGAAAGATGATCAATACATAGCAAAGAAAATCCTGGTTGCTGTAGGAGGCTATAATAATTTAAAGAGCTATCAATGGATAGAGCAGCTCGCCCATCCCATCATTAATCCAATACCTTCACTTTTCACCTTTAATGATTCAGAAAAAATCTTTAAAGACCTTATGGGCATTGCCATTTCCAATGCCGAAGTTAAAATTGCCGGAACGAAATTTTCGGAGCAAGGACCGGTGCTGATTACCCATTGGGGCTTAAGTGGCCCTGCCGTCATCAAGCTTTCTGCATGGGCAGCTGATTATTTACATGGACTTCACTACACATTCACAGCGTTGGTAAATTGGACAGGTAACACGGCAGAAGAAGAACTTAAACACTTGTTTTCTGATATGAAAAGTAAGCGGGGCAAACAGAAAGTTGTCACTAACCCAATGTTCAACATCCCTCACCGCTTATGGCAACGGCTGTGTGAGCTTGCGGAAATACCCGAAGTCAAAATTTGGGCAGAGCTTCCGCAGAAAAACATGAATAAGCTGATGGAATCTTTGATTCGATGTCCCTTCCATATTAAAGGCAAGACCACCTTTAAAGAAGAGTTTGTAACCTGTGGTGGAGTCGACTTGAAATCCATTGATTTGGAAACTATGGAGAGCACATCAATGAAAGGGCTTTATTTTGCTGGCGAAGTTTTAAATATTGATGGAGAAACAGGCGGATTCAATTTTCAGTCAGCCTGGACAACCGCTTACGTAGCAGGCGGTGCCATTGCGCTTAATCATTGAATTTTGATTGATCGAGCGTGACCGTAAAGACACTTCCCTTGCCTAGTGTAGACTTTACCGTTATCGTTCCATTAATTTTATCGAGTACTTCTTTCACCATATAAAGCCCCAAACCTGTACCATCAGAATTTGCAGAGGCCCGGTAAAACATGTCGAAAATTTTTGCTTGATGTTCCTTTGCAATGCCCTCGCCATTGTCAGCAACCAAAATAGAGACATTATCTTCCTCTTTTTTAAACTTAACTGAGATAAAAGGATCAGGCTGTTGCGACCGATGATACTTCACTCCATTATAAATCAGGTTGCTCATAATAATCTTCAGTTGGCTATAGTCCGCGTAAAGAAAGTTAGAGGGATCTGGAGTATACTGGAATGAAATAGCTGCTGAATTTTTACTAAACTTAATGTCGGAGAGTGTATCCTCTACTAATTCATTGAAATCAATTTTTTCAATATTTAGTTGTGCTTTGGTGCTTCGTGAAAGATCTAAAATATCCGAAATAACGCTGTCAAGTTTTTTCACCCGATCTTCTATCATGGCTATGTACTCAAGACTTTTCGGTTCGCGCATTTCGAGCCTAGCAAGGTTGGCCAGTCCTAAAATAGAGGCAATGGGCGAACGTAAATCATGTGAGGTGCGGTATAGAAAATTATCAAGCTCATTATTGGCCTTTTTTAGTTTACTGCGCTCGTCTTCCAGCAACGCCACAATCATGCTAAGACCAATACACGACATAAGTACAAGATCGGCCACACCAAAAAAAAATGGAAAGGAAAGTTGGCCTCCTGTTGAGTTTACCAACCCCTCGATAAAGTAATAGCCCTGTTCGATACCAAATAAGATAAACGAAGCATATAACATCCGATACCCCAAACCGTTTCCTAGCACCACTTTTTGAAGAAGCCAAATTCCGGCAGCAATAAAACTCAGGCTGGTTATCAAACTCTTCACTCCAAGTCTCAAAAAGTGTTGAGTTGTTTCTGCCTCAGGATCGGTGTAAGCAGTAAATGTTATCAGTAAAGACACCCCAATGATGAGGAGCCCAAAGACCCAATAATTTTGATTGCGGATCTTATCGTCTTTAAGCACTTGCCGTGTTCCAACGAGCAAAAAAAGAATTTGAAGATACGCGTACGCCTGAACTGAAAAAGTGAGAGCAAACATTGTTACATTCCCGGCTTCCCCTACTAGAATCAGAGACAATCCTTGAGCTAATATTGATAGGGAAAAGGCCAGCCAAGACCACGACCAGGTTTTTAAAAATCTGCGACTGTAAAGACTTCCGAAATGTTGAAAAACATAGTAAAGGACAATCCCAAAAGTAAATTGGGCTATGTACGTGCTAAAAATGCTACTCACTAATCCAATAATTATAAAGTTGGCTTAAAATGGGTAAGATATGTAAAGAAGACCTTTTTCGGCCTTCCACGTAAGAAATGATTGATTATTTGATCTTTTTGGATTTCCAAAAAAAAACCCTCTTAATCGAGAGGGTTTTTTTGTAGTGTGGTGACGGAGGGAATTGAACCCCCGACACAAGGATTTTCAGTCCTTTGCTCTACCAACTGAGCTACGTCACCTTGAGAAACACGCTGTCTTTTTACCTAACAGGGGCACAAAAGTAAACGAATTATGTGAAATTGAAAACCGGGCTGACTAAGAATACTTCGAATTTTTGACTTGTCGGTGTAACAAGAGTTGTACACAAAAATTTCAAAAACTGCTTTTTATCACTTTACCCACTCGATCACGAAAGCTATTGAGAGAAAAGGTTATGCGAAGGTTTTTGAAACCCCTTTGCTTTTCAGAACTTCTTGCAAAACTGTTGTACACCCCCTAAGTTTGAGTATGGCTATCCTTCAGCAAATTATTTTCCTTGTTACCCTTGGCATATCGGGCTACTTCATCCGCAAGAGGGTATTGCGTATCCGCAATAACATTCGATTAGGCAAGAAGTATGATATCACCGACCGGAAGAGCGAAAGACTGAATAACGTATTGATGATCGCCTTTGGGCAAAAGAAAATGTTCAAACGAATTATTCCGGCCACGCTACACTTTTTTATTTATGTTGGGTTTCTGGTAATTAATCTGGAAGTGTTAGAGTTTGTGATCGATGGCGTATTGGGAACGCACCGGATATTTGCCCCTTACCTGGGTGGATTTTATAATGTGCTAATGAATGTATTTGAGCTTTTGGCCGTGGCTGTTTTGCTGGCATGTGTTAGTTTTCTCATCCGAAGAAATGTGATGAAGGTTGCGCGCTTTCACTCAGCAGAGATGACCAGGTGGCCACGGCTTGATGGCAATTTGATTCTAACCATTGAGATTGTTTTAATGTTTGCTATTCTTTTTATGAATGCATCTGATCAAGTGATTCAAACACGTGATGACCATTATACTTCTACCGGGGTTCTTTTCTTCAGCTCGTTCATAACGCCACTACTTCAACACTTAACCACTTCAACACTTGTTTTCATTGAGCGCTTTGCCTGGTGGTTTCACATCATTGGTATTCTTGGATTCACCATTTACGTTACCTACTCCAAGCATCTTCATATCTTTATGGCGTTCCCCAATACTTTCTATGCCAACCTTGAACCTAAAGGTCATATCAATAATATGCCTGTAGTGACGAAAGAAGTAAAATCTATGCTTGGGTTAATCACTACAGAGACAACAGCACCTGCGGAGCCCGGAAGATTTGGCGCTAAAGATATTAACGATCTAAGCTGGAATAATTTAATGGCCGCGTATTCATGTACCGAATGTGGCCGATGCACTTCTGAATGCCCTGCAAACCTGACCGGAAAAAAATTGTCGCCCCGTAAAATTATGATGGATACACGTGATAGAATGGAACACGTTGGAAAAAGTATTGAAACAGGAGGTGCAGGATTGAATGATGGAAAGTTTTTGTTAGGCGATTACATCACAAAAGAAGAGATCAATGCTTGTACAAGTTGCAATGCGTGCGTAGAAGCATGCCCTATATTAATTAATCCTCTAGAAATTATTTTAGAGTTACGCAGATATGTGGCCATGGAAGAATCAGGCTCACCAGCACAATGGAATGCTATGTTTCAAAACATTGAAACCAGTTTTGCCCCCTGGAAATTTTCAGCGGCCGATAGATTTAATTGGAGCAAGGATGAAAAATAGCTTAACCTCATGAAAAGTCTTTTTGAAAAATCTGCGGTTGATGAAGTATTGGAGCGAGCGGAAAAAATTACGCCCCAAACGCAACGGCAATGGGGAAAGATGAATGTTGATCAAATGCTGGCACATTGTTCTGCAGGATTGGATATGGCTTCCGGAAGAGTAACTCCATCCCGTGGTTTTATGGCTCGTCTTATGGGAGGTTTTTTTAAAGATTTATACAGTAACGACAAGCCTTTTGAAAAAAATAGTCCAACAAGTTTAACAATTGGGACTAATCTTGATTTTGCGAAAGAAAAACAACACCTCAAGGAAACCGTTGTCCGTTTTTCACAAAGTGGACTATCAGGTGTTACATCACAACCTCATCCCTTCTTTGGAAAATTAACTCCGGAAGCTTGGGGCAAGGGTATGTACAAGCACATTGATCATCACTTGAAACAATTTGGAATATAGCTAAAATTAAAACCATGAACGTTCCTACAC
>JANOLM010000528.1:0-10662 GCA_031419815.1 Bacteroidia bacterium | reverse complement strand
TCCTGGAGTTTCTTCATCAACAAGGAGAGCGGATTGTTGATCTCCCGTTTTCCAATGATGTAGTTTGAAGTAATGCACCGGTGCCTTGGTGGTGTCGCTATCTACTAAAAAGCTCGCTTGTTTTCCATTATCACTTATGGCAAGGCCTTTGTATTTGAATTTACTTTTGCCTTAATGAAGTTGTTTCAATGATTCGTTTTGAAGATCGTACCAATAGGCACCAGGCTAAAAATACTGGTTGAGTCAATCAGGAATCCTGCAGTGCAATACTGTGCAAGTCCGATAATTACCAGGTTCCAAAACCGGGTGAGGCGCAACAAGGCAGAAAGTGTGAAGGGCTGGGTAGATTGCTGTTGCCTGGTGCAAGTCAAAATTACATATTCAAAATTCAAAATTAGATAGACGCAATCTTGAACTTTGAATCTTGAATTTAAAATATTAAGGCATCAGCTTTGTAAGCCGGCAGATGTTCTTGCCATCGCGTGAGAAATACTCAACCTTATCCATGATGGATTTTACCAGACGTATACCAAGGCCACCTTTGCGTTTTTCATGGACTAGATCATTGATGTTATCCGAGTGGAACTGGTTGATGTTGAAAACACTTCCATCATCTGTAATTTCAAAAATCAGTTTTCCTTTTTCGGGCACCTCAATGTGAAGCTCCAAGAGATGATCTGGATTGCAATGGTGAGCGTGAATCATCAGGTTTGAGCACATCTCATCCAGCGCCAAAATAATGGCGGCCATGTCAATTTCAGGTATTCCCTGATCCTTTAGAGCACTGCGGATGAATTCGCGGATACCCTTGAGATTGCTAAGGCTACAACCGATGTTATACTGATAATTCATCTATTAATTTCTTTGCCTCTTCTTTTGAGGTTCGTATGTGCAACAAGTCCGCCAGCCCTAGAATAGAAAATGTATTAGCTACTTTTTCCTTCAGTCCAAACAAAACCATTTGAATATTTTTATCCTTAAACTCTTCAATGTAAGACATAAACACGCCAAGCCCTGCCGAAGAGATGTACTCTAAGGCACTGCAATCGACCAATATTTTAGAAAATCCTTCCCCCACGCTTTTGGCAATGATCAAGTCCAATTCTATCGAGGAGCTGGCATCTATTTCCCCAATAATAGCAATGATGTCATTCCTATTTTCCTGCAATCTCTTGATGTGAACCATAAGTTTTAAACGGTTTTAAGCTTTTTATGTTCGCGCCCGAATTTCATCGGAACTTCACGATCATGGTTGTGTAATCGTCATTTATCTCATCCGTTCCAGAATACTCATAGAGCTTTTTTATCAAATGCTCCTGAATTTCCCTAGAACTTTTATCCGTGACCTCACACAAGGTTTGTCGGAGTCGTTCATAATCAAATTCTTCGCCCTTGCGATCCTTTGCTTCCGTAATGCCATCGGTGTACAACACCATAATATCCCCTGGAGCATAAAGGAGTTCATTCGTCTCAATGAAATTGCAGTAGTCTTTTGTTTTAATCATCCCCAAAGCAGCCCCTTTATCTTTCAGGTATTCTGCTGTTTTTTTGGCGGCATGATAATACAGCACCGGGCAATGCCCTGCACGGGCGTAACTGATTTTCTTTTCCTGGGTATCGATGGCAAAATAGGTGGCAGAGATAAATGAGCCGCGCTCCAGGCAATATTTCAAAGCCATGTTGGCGCGCACCATAAATTCCTTTGGATTGAGTTGTTGTTGGGCCAGGCTGTGAAAAATCCCCTTCATCTGCGACATATGAAACGCGGCTGTCGTTCCTTTTCCTGAAACATCGGCAATGATCAAGGCCACCTCACGATCGTTGACACGAAGTGTATCGTAATAATCACCTCCTACCTCATCAGCAGATTGAGAGAATGCTGCAATATCATATTGAGGATCTTGCTCAAGTTTTTGTGGAAGCAAACTTTTTTGAACCGTCTTCGCAATCTTAAGCTCTTCTTTATAACGTTCCGTTTGGAAGGCTTCCTCCATCAAACGAAAATTCTCGATGGAGATTCCGGCCTGGTTGGAGAATGTTGAAATGATCCGTGTCATTTCTTTGGTAAAACCTTCCGGCAATTCTTTCAACAGTGCCAGTGTACCAATGGATTCGCCCTTGACTAAAATTGGAAAAGCAAGTACAGATCGGAACCGTCCACCTTTTAAGGAAGCCAGGTACTTGGAAAGATTTTTTGTCTTATCGCTGCCCTGGTCTAAAACGCCTTTTATGTTTTGACTTTTGATATGATTGGTTATTTCCTGAGCTTCTTTTTCTGAAATCTGATAGGAAAACAATCTAGACTCTTTATTTGCTCCTTTTATCTCAAGCCAGGCTGCATCGGCAAATACTGAATTGACTGAACTTTCTAATAAAATATTATAAACACTCTCCTCACTTTGTTCGGTTTGAATAGATTGACTTAAGCGCTGAAAGTTCACCACCTCTTCCAACTTTTGCTCAAAGACAGAGGATGTTGGAAGATTGAACATGATCACCAGGAAAGAGAATACACTGTACACCATTACAAAAGCAAACAGTGAAATGTTAAAAATATGACTTCTGAAATCCAGAAAAGAAGATGATTCGGCACTGATAACATCCGATTGACGGGTGACTGTGTAAAAAAAATAGCCGAGGTAGAAAAATGTTAGCAATAACAAAAGAAGGCTAGTCCATTTCTGTTTAAAATTTAAGTAGGCCACCCATTGCATGTTTGCGGAAAGCACCAACACTAGCAATCCAAGTGTAACATTGAGTGCAATTAAAAAAACTTCATTCAAATTAATCTGAATGCTGTCATAAACGAGTACAAAAAGAAGGAGGAATTCAAAAAACGTCCATGTACGAATAAGCCATTTAGATTTTTGATAAATAATAAGGCGCTTCCAGCACGTGTATGCGGCCACCAAAAAGCTAAGGAACAGACCGAGGTTAATCAAATAAACAAAATCACCAAAAAGGATATGGCCCGGTAACTTTGTGTTGCCTAGTAAAAAAACAATAAACCGTATGGATAGCGAAATGACAGTTGCTACCAATCCTGTAGCAAAAACTTTCCATAATAAATCCGCAAAGTTGAGGTTCTCGTCTTTCTCAATTCTAAACTTATAGTGGTAATAGAGAAAGATAACATACAGGTCTAGCATAACCCGTGGCACCCAAAAAGGGATATCCGAGGTGAGGCCTCTGGTATCGCTGAAAAGAATCGTGATATCTGAGAAGAAAAGGATGATCCAGGCAACAGCTGCCCCTAGAGAAGTAAGTCGTATAATGGCTTTGTTACCCAATCTTCTAAAAAATAAGCCAATCTTAGTTGGATTGGCTTACAATAATAGGAAAAGGAAAGGCCTCTGTAAAATAAAAATATTAAGGAATCAGAATCTTCTTCCGTAAGCCTGTGGCTGTATTAATAATCACCATATACATACCATTGGAAACCAGATTCAATTCTACTGTTGTCTTTATCCTCCCGTTTTGATCCGCTTTGTAACTTGCCTCAAAAACGGAAGTACCCTGAACATTTACAATTCTCAATGGCACTTCCATGCCGGGATCAACACCTGTTAATTCGAAATTGAATTTACTATCTACCACTGGGTTGGGATAAATTTTAAATTGAGTTTTAATATCTAAGTTCTCAATTTTTATAAGTTCAGAATATGTGAACTGGCCATCAAAGTCGGTTTGCTTGAGGCGATAATAGGATTTGCCAGGTAGCGGGCTATCGTCAACTGAAGTGTAGTTTGATTTTGAATTAATTGTGCCTTGTCCTTTAACCTTGACTACTTCCTCAAAATTTTCAACATCAACGGCACGTTCGATGGTGAAGAAATCGTTATTCAATTCAGAAGCAGTAGACCAATTTAAATCAACAGAAGAAACCTTTAATCGTGCCGTAAAATTCAATAAGTCGATCGGCAGTGGAGAATTTATGGCATCAATAGATCCCCAATAAAAATTATTAGATAGGTTAGCCGTAGTCAAACCGGTTCGGTTTACCTGTGGATTTGTTGTTGTTCCTGCATGAGTTCCATCTGCACCTGGTGAAATCGTATTTACTAATGTTTGACGGAGATGATTCACGTTGGCAACTGTACCAAAGCCGATGCCCTCCGTTCTCAAGGCATGTGTGCCGGTACCTATACTGTTTGCAGTAGTCACTGTCCAAAAAGAATTTGATCTCACCGCCACAGTACCGCCATTATCAGTAAACGTAGGTGATACTGCGGTGGTATTGACAGAACTGCTATGTCTAACTTTAATGGTGCCACCAGCCGTAAGGCCGCCATTGCCAAAATAAATCGGCCTGTAATCTGTGGAAGTACCTATAGGAAATTGTCCTGCAACGTCTGATATAGTAATGATTGAAGTTGGAAACCACCGCTCAATATTGCCGCCATAAAACCGGGTGCCGACTGTATAAGCTAAAGTGCCTGTGCTGCCTGCTGCTGTGCCAAGTGTAATGGTGTATCCATTCATGTTTATTACCCCGGATGTCATAGTCAGATTACTGTTCACTGTAATATTATTGGTAGTGATATTGATAGCTGGCGTTACTCCCGAAGTATTGACAACTGTTAAATTATTAAAAACATTAGATGTTGTTCCTGCAATGGTTTGTGCAACAGTGCCCACAAAACTGACACCATTTGCGGTATTGGAATTATCGGTAAACGTACCGTTGTTGGTGAAATCCCCCGAAAGACTCAAAGTACCTCCACTGTTCACCGTCACAGAAGCGCCCGTGTTAATAGTAAGAGTGAGGGAAGCAGCGTTCGTTGCCGAGGCAATAACAGGCATGAATAAACCGGAACCAGAAGGAAATGAATTGATGATAACATCTGTAGCATTTGTGGGTACCGAATTACTACACCAGTTGGATGCGGTGCCCCAGTTATTTGTGACGCCTTTCCAACCTCCACCAGAAAGCACAGTAACTTTTACTGCGGCCGACCTGCTTGTACATCCACCGCTTGTGATAGCGATCCGATACCAAGTCGTTACGGTTAGGCCAGCTGGGGAAGAATGCGTTGAGGCGTTAGAAGTTCCGGCTGCTGTAACAAAGCCCGAACTGGAAGAAGTAGTGCTACTTTCCCAAAGATAGGTTGGCGTACCTCCATTAGTAGTTGCTGTAAACGTTCCTGCCGTAGAACCTGAACACAGAACCTGACTGGTGGGTGAAACTGTATTAGTAAATGTACAATTTAGTGTAGTGCCGGAGCAGGGGCCTACTGTGCAATCATTACCTGTTCCAAAAATGGTTGATCCTCCATTTGAAAGAATCGGGCCAGTTGTATCAATTGTACCACTTCCACCAACGGCAACACTTCCGGTCGCGCAATCAAAAGTGCCATTCACTATGAGCGTACCCGTAATTGTAAAAGTTCCTGAGTTGTTTTTGTTAACCAGATCCCCGTTAATTATAAGGGTACCTCCTGCCAAAATATTTAAATTTAAATTTCCACTATTGTTTAAAAGCGTAGAGGCCAAAATAAGAGTCCCTGAAATATTTATGGTGCCGCTATTAAATTGATTACAGCCAGAACAGTTTGCACCATTACTACTTTGCGTTGCACCACCGCCTTCAAAAGTGACCGTAACACCAGAACTTATTGTGAAAGTATTGGTTCCTGCTGCAGGGTTTAAAAAATAAGCTGTTCCTCCCGGCTGATCGGTTGAGTTACTACTAAAAGTCCACACACCAGTTGGTGAAAGATCGGTATTAATCGTAAGTGGATTATTAACATTCACGGTACCACCAGCCACCGGCACCACTCCTCCTGACCAAACAGATGGATCAAGCCAGTTACCACTGGTAACTGTATTCTGGGCATAAGAAATAGTGCTCAGTCCTAATGCCAAAATGGCCAAAAAAAAATTCTTTATACGCATATAAATTCTTATCCCCAGTTATTCTGATAGAACCTTAAAGGTAACTGAACTATCTGTAAGTAAGAATATTACTGTGACTCCTCCTTCATTTCCTGCTGTAGTTTGGTGCCTCTCTTGTAATGGTCACATCGTGCGGATGGCTCTCGTGGACCCCGGCAGCGGTGATTTTTACAAATTTTGCTGACTTTAGCTTTCCAAGGTTTTTTGCACCGCAATAGCCCATGCCTGCTTTCAATCCACCTACCAGTTGATAGAGTACTTCTGCAACTGATCCCTTAAAGGGAACACGGCCTGAGATCCCTTCGGGCACTAGTTTTTTTATGTCATCTTCTGCATCCTGAAAGTAGCGATCCTTAGAACCATCGTCCATGGCTTCCATTGAACCCATGCCACGGTATGATTTGAATTTTCTTCCTTCGTAAATAATCATTTCACCAGGAGCCTCTTCCGTACCGGCTAATAATGATCCGATCATAACACTATCGGCTCCAGCTGCCAGTGCTTTTGTAATATCACCAGAGAAACGGATGCCTCCATCGGCAATAATTTTTACATCAGAGCCTTTCAGCGCTTTCGCGGATTCGTAAACAGCTGAAAGTTGTGGTAACCCAATACCGGCAACGATACGAGTAGTACAAATACTGCCCGGTCCCACGCCTACCTTCACCGCATCGGCCCCAGCTTTCGCCAAGGCTTTCGCTGCTTCTCCGGTTGCAATGTTTCCCACAATCAATTCCATCTCCGGAAACTTTTTCTTCACCTGCTTTGCAGCTCTGATCACATATATGGAATGACCGTGTGCTGTATCAATGCTGATAACATCCACGCCTGAATTTCTTAAGGCTTCAATGCGTTCAATAATATCTGGAGTGACCCCAACAGCAGCACCAACTCTTAATCTCCCAAACTCATCATGACAGGCGTTGGGTTTATTCTTCTTTTTTAAGATGTCCTTGTAGGTCACTAATCCGGTAAGCTTTCCTTTCTTACTCACGATGGGGAGTTTTTCGATTTTATAATTCTGTAAAAGAATTTCTGCTTTTTCAAGTGTAATGCCTTCGGGTGCTGTGATCAGGTTTTCTTTAGTCATTATTTCCGCAATGGGCCTGGCCATATCTTTTTGAAAGCGTAAATCGCGATTGGTGATGATGCCAACTAGTTTTCCATTTTCATCAATTACCGGAATGCCACCGATTTTATTTTCGCGCATAATTTTTTCAGCATCTCGAACGGTGGAATTTATCCGCAGCGTAATCGGATCTAAGATCATACCACTTTGAGACCGCTTCACCTTTCGCACTTGCTCGGCTTGCTCAGCTATAGTCATGTTTTTGTGAATGAATCCCAGGCCGCCTTCCAACGCCATGCTGATGGCCAATTGGGCTTCTGTTACCGTGTCCATGGCGGCAGAAATAAGGGGAATATTAAGTCTTATATTCTGTGTTAAATAGCCTACGGTGCTTGTTTCGCGTGGTAAAACGTCACTGTAGGCAGGAACCAGAAGCACATCGTCATAGGTAAGCGCTTCGAAAAGAAATTTGGAGGGATCGTGGGCCATGGCAAATAATTTACGATTGATTATTTGCCGGGTAAAGTTAACCGTAATTGGTCAATTAGCCAATTTGTTATTTTGTTAATTAGCCAATTTGTTAATGTGCACAATTCGAGTCTTCCATTATTCATTAGCACATTGACTGATGGAACATTAACTTTGAACCTGCCTGCGGTAGGCAGGTCTTGATCCACTGTCATTGAGTTAAGGGCTAAAGCCCTTTGCACTATTTTTATAAACTCTGGCATTAATGCCGGAGTTTATAAATCTTCTCATCAGATTGGGCTTTGCCCGACTATAGCGCTTAACTTAATGAATGTTGAATCTTAAATTTTGAAATCTATCCGCTATGAAAAAGTTGTTATATGTTTTTGTTCTCCAGTTTTTAATGATGAGTGCGTTTGCGCAAACTCAAACTGGCAAAGCCTCTTTTTATGCCGATAAGTTTGAAGGAAGCCCAACGGCAAGCGGTGAAAAATACAGACACGCTAAGCTGACAGCTGCACACAAGACTCTTCCATTTGGCACCAAGGTGCGCGTAACAAATATCGCCAACAACCAAAGCGTTGACGTGGTGGTTAACGACCGTGGGCCTTATGTGGATGGCCGTGTGATTGACCTTTCAAAGTCCGCAGCCGAAAAACTTGGGTTTATTAATCAAGGCCTGGCGGAGGTTAAGATAGAAGTAATTGATGCTGGCAATGGCAAAAGCAAAATGGAAATGGGGCCAATTGATAAAGTCACAGTTGATGAAAAAGAGTTTTATGATTTTGAGATCTCTAGATTGAATCCAAAAGGCTTTGGCGTACAAATCGGTACCTATCAGGAGTTGGTAAACCTTATGCGGCTGGCTGATAATTTAAAAAACTCTTACAAAAAAAAAGTAACTGTTCAAGTTAAAATTATTAACGGAGTGAAATACTATAGTCTTGTTCTGGGGCAATTTTC
Source organism: Bacteroidia bacterium (assembly GCA_031419815.1). Classification (GTDB taxonomy): domain Bacteria; phylum Bacteroidota; class Bacteroidia; order Cytophagales; family Cyclobacteriaceae; genus ELB16-189. The sequence goes on along the minus strand of JANOLM010000528.1, from coordinate 2,267 downwards.
AACGCGCACTAAAGCCGATAATTTTCTTGGTGAAGTCAAGAAAAAATTCCCGGATGCTTTTATCGCTGAGTTTAATCGATTGTAGAAACCCCGCCTCTCCAAAGGAGAGGAGCAAACCCCAGAAGGATTGACGCTCTTGACCTAACTATTCACGATTAACTTATAACTGTTAACTTCAAAAGGTGGAGATCATCGGCTATATTGCTTCTATCTTAATAGGAGTTGTCTTGGGGTTGTTAGGTGGAGGTGGCTCTATTCTTTCCATTCCTATACTCGTATATTTATTTGGAGTTGAGCCAGTGATGGCTTCAGCGTACTCACTCTTTATTGTTGGCGTCACCAGTTTTGTTGGAGCCATTCCAAAATACCGCGAACATCTGATCCATCTAAAAACGGGAATTTTATTTGGCATCCCTTCAATAATTGCCATCTTCTGCACACGCAAGTGGATTGTGCCTGCAATACCTGATGTAGTATTCAATGCGGGAAGTTTTATGATGACCAAACGCGAACTGCTTCTGGGACTATTCGCACTGCTAATGGTGCTCGCTTCTTTTTCACTGATCCGAAAAAAGAAAGAGATCGCCTCAAATAGTCAACGCTTTCGAACATTCCTTGTGATTATTGAAGGCATACTTATTGGGTTCCTAACTGGGCTTGTAGGAGCTGGCGGTGGTTTTTTAATTATCCCTGCATTGGTTTTTCTTACCGGACTTTCATTCAAAACTGCAGTTGGAACCTCCTTGTTCATCATCGCCATCAATTCATTGTTTGGCTTTTTTGGCGATCTTCTGAACTATAAAATAGAGTGGGGCTTTTTACTTTCCATCACTGCCCTGGCTGCAGTGGGTATACTGGCGGGCAATTTTCTTTCCAGAAGAATACTTTCATTCTACCTTAGAAAAGCTTTTGGCTGGCTTACTTTATTAATGGGCTGCTGGATTCTTTTACGAGAATTTATCTTGAATTAAAAGACAAAATCAATCAAGATTCCGGAATGACTAAATTCGTGAATCAGTTTATCATGGATACATCCAATCTCATTAATTCCATTTCAAAATATGTCTCTGTAGAAGAGGTTGAGAGGCTCTATCTTTCTTCTCTTTTTCTAACAATGCAAATCCGGCAGGGAGAGTTTACCGAAAAAACAGGAAATATCTCAAAGGGTTTCATCTATGTCAATTCAGGTTGTCTGATGACTTACTTTACAGATAAGCAAGCAACTGATCATGTTATCCAATTTGCCACCGCGGGCTGGTGGACAGGTGATCTTCATAGCTTTACCAACACAACTCCTTCCATCTATACCTCAAAAGCACTTGCCGACAGTGAAATATTTTTGCTACAAAAAAATGATATGGATCAACTCCTTCAGCGTTTTCCGAAGTTTGAGCGCTACTTTCGAATAATCTTTCAAAATTCACTCATCACCCATCAACACAGAATTATACAAAACCTATCAGCCTCTGCCGAAGAGCGCTATTTACAATTTCAAGAAAAATATCCCTCGCTGGAGCAGTATGTACCGCTTAAATATATTGCCTCCTATTTGGGTATCACACCCGAGTTTCTCAGTAAAATCCGCAGAAGGCGCTCCTAAAAATAATTTCTTAACCTAGTTTAACTCCTGCTGTCGATTTTCTTAACCTAGTTTAAGTGGTGCTCATACCAGCTGCTCTAGCTTTGTCCCATCAAAACGGTATTAAACCAAAGAGCTTCACTTGTTACTTATCTATAATAAAAAAAACTATGTCAACTGCAACTTTAACATCAACAAAATGGGGAATTGATCCTACACACACTGAAGTACAATTCAAGGTAAGGCACCTTGTGATTTCAACTGTCACTGGATTTTTTAAGAAATTTAGCGGAAGCATTGAAAGTGAAAGAGAAAATTTTGATGGTGCCTCCGTTAACTTCAGCATTGAAGTAAACAGTATTGATACCAATCAACCCGACCGCGATACGCACCTGAAGTCACCTGATTTCTTTGCTGCAGAACAATACCCAACGCTTGACTTTTCAGGTCAATTGAAATTGATATCGGGCACCGGTTTTAAACTTGCCGGACTACTTACCATGCGTGGTACAACAAAAAATGTAGAGCTTGATGCAGATTTTGGCGGTATCATGGTAGATCCTTGGGGAAATACTAAAGCAGGATTTGAAATCAATGGTAAAGTAAACCGTAAAGATTTTGGGCTAAACTGGAACGCTATCACTGAAGCCGGTGGTATGGTCGTGAGTGAAGATGTTAAACTTCACAT
>JANOLM010000527.1:0-8073 GCA_031419815.1 Bacteroidia bacterium | reverse complement strand
GAGGGACTCTAGAAAATTCTATGAAATGTAGTTATTCATTAAACCAGAATGTTAACTTGTCTATTCTACAGGGTAATCATTGCAATCAAATAAACATAAAATGCTCTATCAGATTGTAAAATGGATCACCCGGTTAACACTCAATTCTTATTTTAGAAAGATTGTGGTGAAGGGCTATGAGAATGTACCCATCAAAGGGCCAATAATTTTTGTAGCTAATCATCCCAGTGCATTTATGGATCCGATGGTCGTGGCGGCCTTCATAAAGCGACCTTTACATTTTATGGCGGCCGTGGAGTTTTTTGGTAAGGGATTAAAATCAAAAATGTATTCCAATTACTTAAACATGATTCCGGTGTACAGACCTTCTGCATTACCCAACGAAACCCATAACAATGAAGTTATTTTTAGAAAATGTTACGAGTTGCTCGGTGCCAGCGGTGCCTTACTTGTTTTTCCAGAAGGCAATAGTATAACTGAGAAAAGAATCCGAAAACTAAAAACGGGGGTGGCACGAATGGCGCTGGGCGCACGGGAAAACGCGCTTGATAAAGTAGAGGTAAATGTTATTCCGGTCGGTTTGAATTATAACAACCCTCACAGATTTAGAAGTGATTTATTTATAAATATCGGAAAGCCTCTTTCAACAAAAGGATTTTCATTCGATAAATCTGAAGTGGTCAGATTTACCCAAGAGATTGAAGATCGGCTAAAAGAGACAACCCTTCATGTTCAAAAGGAGGAGTTTGATTCCATTGTAAAAAAAGTAGAGTTGATCTTGAGACAGCAATTTCAAGTGGAGAGAAGTACTCCTTCGCAAAAAGAAAATGAGTTTGTTGTCCAGAAAAAAGTGATTGAATCATTGCAAAAAATAAGTGTGAACGAACCTCAGCGTATTGCAAAACTTGAATTTAAGCTTGATGAGTACCTGACAAAATTAAGGAAACTAGGAATTTCGGATCAATCCATTGCCAAACTTTCCATTCTGATGACCACTGGGGAATTAGTGAGATTGATTGTAACACTACCATTTTTTTTGATAGGTTTTTTGGTAAACGCTATGCCTTATTATACAACCGTAATTTACTTCCGAAAACTAAAGCTCTTCTCAAGAGAGGGCTTTGAGCCAGTCCAGAAAAAAGTAAACCCCGCATTTAAAGGTTCCATTGTCATGGCCATAGGCATGGTTATTTTTATTGTGTGGTATCTCACGCTCGCTTCAGGTATTGGCTGGCTAACCACTTATATCTGGGTTGGACTCTGTTCTCTGATACTATTTTACCTCTCAGGTTTGTTTGCCATGCAATACATCCGTTGGTTTCTTTTCTTCAAACAAAAATGGAAATTCAGAAAATTGCTTACAAAGAAGCCAGCATTATTCTCCTCACTGATTATTGAAAGACGAGAAATTATTGACGCGTTAAAATTGGTAATCGAATAGACGAAAAGGGTTTAAAGGCATTTTTTTGCATCTTATGCAAAGCACGTTTTGCCCCATTTGCAAAAATTGCAATTCTGCCCGCTGCCCGCCAAATATCTTCGAAATAATACTAAAAGCACTGTTTGTACTGGTAAAGAATCGAATTGAAGCAGGCAATTGGCAGGATACATTTGAAGTGTCAATCAAAAAGCAACGCCATGAAACAGTACACGCAAAAACAAATGAAGTGCAGCTTATCTCTTCTTGCCGTACTATTTTTTACATTAACTTCATTTGCTCAAAAGTATGTCGATATCGCCAAGCTTTACTACAGCACCACACCCTTGAATCAATTTGAAAACAGCGGTTCGAGCACTCGCATCAAAGAGCTTGGATTAGACCTTACACTGCCAATCGTGTTAAACCCTTCTGATGCACTGCTGACTGGTTTTATCTATGAGCGAAATGAAACCAAGCTATTTGAAGCCGGTCCAGTGGAGAGCTTTTCTGTAACAGGTGTGCGGGTCGGGTTATCTAGAAAACATTCCAATGCGTGGTCGGGCACTTATATGATTATTCCAAAATTGGCATCAGACTTTAAAGATATTGCAAGGCGTGATTTTCAGATTGGAGCTATTGGATTGATGAAATATACCAAGCGGGAGAATCTGCAATACAAACTTGGTATGTATTACAATTCTGAATTATTTGGTTCTTTTTGTGTGCCGCTGTTCGGACTATATTATCTTAGCCCATCTAAAAAGTTTGAAGTGAATTTAACATTGCCTTTTCTTGCCGATATGAATTACAAACTCCATGACCGGTTGAATATTGGAGTGAACTTCTTTGGACAAGTAAGGTCCTATCATCTTACCAATATCTCAACCACCAACAAGGCAGGTGGATATGTGGTGAAGACCACTAACGATCTGTATAGCTATTTAAAATTCAATCTGAGTAAAGGACTTAGTTTGCAAACCAGAGTAGGCTATTCATTAGGAAGAAGCTACCGGGTGTACGAGGATAATGATAAGATTACATTTGGCTCGGTCTTAATACAAGTTGGTGATGATCGTCAACAATTAAACACTGATTTTGCAAATGGCTTGGTTTACCAATTCACTCTTCAATATAGATTTGTGCAGAATTAATCGGATAGCAACTAATTGTATTTTTCTTCCAGTTTCAATATGTAAAAAGTGACCTTATGAAATTAATATTGAACAATAAAAAAACAGTGCAGGCCTGGTGGATGTACGATTGGGCTAACTCCGTTTATAACCTGGTTATCACTACTACGTTCTTTCCTATTTACTTTCTTGGTGTAACAAAGACTGCCTATGGTGAAAGCAGTGTTCCATTTCTGGGCAAAACATTTAAAAATTCTGCATTGTATGATTACACACTGGCGTTCGCCTACTTAACCATAGCTCTTCTGCTTCCTATCCTTTCCTCCATTGCCGACAGTCAGGGAAACAAAAAAAGGTTTATGCAGTTTTTTTGCTACCTCGGTGGGTTATCCTGTATCGGACTTTTTTGGTTCAGAGGAGATAATATTGGATGGGGAATTGGCTGTTTCATCTGCGCTGTGATGGGCTATGCTGGCAGCTTGGTTTTTTATAATTCTTATCTGCCGGAAATTGCTGCCCACGAAGATCGCGACAAAGTGAGCGCAAGAGGTTTCATGATGGGATACATTGGGAGCGTTATTTTACAAATGATTGGTTTTGGCTTGGTGCTTTACTTCCAATCGAAAGGTGATAAAACATCTGGCCCTTTAATTACTTTTTTACTGGTGGGTATTTGGTGGATTGGCTTTGCGCAAATAACATTTGCCTATCTACCAAATGGCAAGCCGGCAAGTGAAAAATTGAGAGCTAATTTTCTAACATCAGGATTCAAAGAACTGGGTAAAGTACTGCGGCAGGTTTTGAAAATAGGAGTGCTGAATTGGTACCTCGCATCCTTTTTCTTCTATAGCATGGGAGTACAAACCGTAATGCTGGCAGCCGCTATGTTTGGAAGCAAAATATTGGGATTGCCACCAACCAAACTTATTATAACACTTGTATTGATTCAATTGGTGGCTGTAGCAGGGGCAACTTTAATTGCAAGACTGTCTAGTATCTATGGCAACATAAACGTTTTGATGAGCATTGTAATTTTATGGATTGGGATTTGCGGAGCAGCTTATGTAATTGCTAACCTGAAAGAATCTGGTGAAAATGTTGAATTCTATTTTTACGGGCTGGCCGTTGCTGTGGGCTTGGTGATGGGAGGTATACAATCCTTGAGCCGCAGCACCTACAGTAAATTGATGCCGATAACGAAGGACACGGCTTCTTTTTTCAGCTTTTACGATATGACAGAAAAAATTGCCATTGTGATTGGCCTATTCACATTTGGTTTTATTGATGAGATGATGGGGATGAAGAATTCAGTACTGGCGCTCATTGTGTTTTTTGTGTTAGGATTTATTGGGTTGGCGATTACCCGAAAGAAACAAATGTTAGTCGGTGAATCGGTTAATTAACGGTAATCGGTAATTAGTGATATCAGTGATCGGTAATCAGTAATCGGTCATTGCGAGCCTACCGGACAGGCTCGCAATGACGTTCACTATTTTGCGTAAGGTCAGTAATTAATTCTTTTCAAACTGCTTTTCTAGCGGACCTTCTTTTTCCAAATCTTCAATGATTTTTCTGTCCAGGGGGCTTTCTTTAATCACATTGTAGTTTTCCCAAAACTTTTTGTTGTAGGGCAAGTCTTGATACTGCAATCCATAGCTGCGCATTTTTTCGGTAGTCCCAATTCTTTCTTCAGGAACCGGGTTAATATCATTGATTAAAAGTTGTTGATGAAGTTCGGTTTCAAATTTCAGTTCGTTTGTCTTTGCATCATACCAATTGATTTTTGAATCAACAGCAAGAAAATTTAGGTACATCTTCTGGTCATATTCCTTAAAGTCAATAACACGCTTAAGATTGACAAACTTACTTACCAGCCCTCTTTTTTTACCTATTATTTCTTGCTGATTATTTTCATACTCCAGGTGAACGATACCGTAGGTCTTTTTATCAATATAGATGACGAGCTTATATTCTTTTCTGTGTCTCACTACAAAAATTTCATGGCCGTTGTAATAGGAATCTTTTTCTCGCTCCAGACTCTCAAAGAAAACTTCTTCTTCTGGAAATTGACGGTAACGCACATTATTATGAAGCAGTAGATCTTCCAGAAGATTATCCTCATCAAAGTAGGCGGTGAATTTGTTCGAGTAGCCAAGACTTCTCCGGACTTCAAGCAAGGCTACCCGCTCGCGAAGTTTAAACTTATTTCTAGGAGTCTTATAATCTTCATCGTAAATTTTGACCGCTGCCTCCAGGAGAGAAATGTATTCACCTCCTATTTTTTTTATGTCGCGGTAGAAGCCAGCTACCAGATGGGGTGTCATCGGATAATTTTGCTCAATTCGCGAAAGAGCAATGTGCAATATTTCTCCGCCCGCTAATGAATCTGTGACAACAACCTCTTGAAGTACAGTGGTTGACTTCTCCATTTCAATAACAAAGCTTTTAGTATCCAATAATGTCCAGGCGGGAGCCTCGTAATTATTGTATCCTAGAATGCTGATGACTAAATTATTGTTGCGATATTCTGCAGGGATATAAAAATCAAAATCGCCCTGCATGTTGGTGATCGTGCCAATTGGCTTACCTAAAATGCCCACTGTAGCGAAGATTAACGGCTCCTTTGTTTCCTTGTCAACAACTTTCGCTGAAACAATAAGCTTTTGAGCTCCGGCTAACGAGCTGGTAAGAAGGAAGAAAATGATTAAGACTTTATTCATGAAGTTGCCTATAGTCCGCCTGACGCATGTGGGTAGGCATGCTTCAGGCAGGGAAGAAACTGTTTAAAGGGCATCTCTAAAAACTCATTTGACTCTTTTCTTTGGGAAAGGGTTGAGGTTGAAGTGATCAAAGGCAGGGTTTTTAGAGATACCCTAAATATAGTGTTTTAGATTAGGCATCGAGTATTAATTGTATCGCAAAACTATTATTTGACCTTTGGTTAGGCTGATTGGTCGTCTTTAGTTTTCAAATCGTTAAATTTACGTCAACAAATTTCCTTTAAGTGAAACTAATTGAAAGCATACCTAAAATTTGGAGACGGGCCTACCTTCTCATCTGCCTGTGGTATGCTATCAATTTTGCCATCAGCGTTTTCTTTGAATGGAAGTTTGTGAACCCACAGACCTATGTATTGTGGAATGGTTTTTTTCTTTTTGAAGCGCTCTGTATTTTTATTTTCCTTATTTTTCTTTGGTCGCATTTTCTTTTTAAGCTCGAGGCCGTATTTCAATTGGCGGGTCACGTTTTAGGAATTGTTCTTTTTTTTATGGTCAACGGTACATTATCTTATTATTTTACGGACTACATGGAAGGTTTTGTGTATTTCGTGCATTGGAAGGAATATATGATTGGCCTGATGAGTTGGGATGCACTTCGCTTTTATGATCAATATATTATTACCGTTGGTGTTTACTATGTCATACGGTATTTTCAAGGACTGCAAAAACAAGAGAAAGAGAAGAGTGAGCTACAGTTGAAGAATAAAGAGATGCAAATATCGTTACTTAAATCGCAAATTAATCCGCACTTTCTTTTCAACACACTTAATTCCATCAGCACCCTTATGCACTCTAGTAAAGACCAGGCGCGTAAAGTAATTACACAGCTTTCGGATATTTTCCGTTATGCCTTGGACTCGCACGGTGGTGATCGGGTTAAGCTGATCCATGAGATTGATTTTATTGAGAACTATGTGCGCATTCAGCAAGTGCGCTTTGGTGATCGGCTAAAGTTCATTAAGGATATTGATCCAACTTGCTTTGCTACATTGATTCCACCCATGATTTTGCAGCCATTGGTGGAAAACTCGGTTAAGTATGGCATCGCACCGAAAGAAGATGGAGGCACCATTTATCTTACTGTGAAACGTTCGGGCAATATTATTTTTTTTGAGGTGAAAGATGATGGACTTGGCTCAAAGGCCAAGAAAGTAATGGACGGTAGCTCGAGCGGAGTAGGGATGAGCAACACTGACCTTCGCTTGAAAAGTTATTATGGCCCTCAATCCGGATTGAGAGTGCGATCCAATGAAAATGGATATGTGGTAAGTTTTTATATACAGGATGAAATCCCCAATCAATCTATTAAAGAACCAGAACTGGAAAACCAAGAAGTATGAAAACAACCTGTTTGATAATTGATGATGAAAAATTAGCCCGTGATCTTCTCCGGGAATATCTGGAGTCCTTTTCCGAAATTGAAATCATTGGTGAGTGCGCCAAGGGAAATGAGGCGGTTGAAAAAATAAATAAGCTGAAACCAGACCTGATTTTTTTGGACGTGCAAATGCCCGGAATGAATGGATTTGATGTGCTGGAAGAAATCGATCACGAACCTTATGTGATCTTCACCACAGCGTATGATCAATATGCGATTAAGGCATTTGAGAAAAATGCGGTTGATTATTTACTCAAACCCCTGGATCAGGAGCGTTTTGGCTTAGCGGTGAACCGCGCACTGAAGCAGAAGAAACTTGAGCATAGCAACCTAGAAGATTTAATGGAAAGTATTCGGAGTGAACGAAGGGCAACTTATGATTCCCATATTTTTGTTCAGAAATCAGAAAAACTATTTAACCTTCCGGTAGAAGAGATTGTTTATCTCGAAGCTTCTGGTGATTATACTATCATCTCAACAAAAACTGATCAGTTTGTGAGCTCTTCAGGTATTGGCAAACTAGATGAGATCATGAACCCAGATACCTTTATTAGAATCCACCGCTCAACTATTATAAACCTTAATTTTTTAAAAGAGATTGAACGACATTTTAATGGTGGCATGGTGGTAAAAATGCAAAACGGAAAAAGCTTTCCTGTAAGCCGCACCTATGCCAAAGCCATCCGGAAGAAGGTTGTTTAAGTCTTGTTAATGTATCGGTTAGCTTAAGAATTACTGATCAAGCCAATTCACTTCTTTTAACAAACTCAGGACATTAGCTGCATCAGCTTCAATATCCCGTGGCGTGTTGCTGAGAATAACAAAAAGAATTTTTTTATCAGGAACAGTTACATAGTTAGCAACGAATCCACCTTGACTGCCTGTATGGCCAACTGTTTTAAGGCTGTCCTTAGTTTGGGAAATAAACCAGGACCAACCGATTTCAGGTGGCGTGGCATCGACCCAATTTTGAGGGTGAAAAACTGTTCTTGATTGGTCAATAGTTTCTGGTTTTAAAAAAACAGAACTACGAATAGCTTGCTCATATTTCACTAACTCCTCAAGCGAACTCCATACGCCACCATTGCCAGAGGCTGTAAAAGTTGGCTCTTCTCCAAAATCATCTTCTTTCCATTGCCCTTGAACTTTTATGTACCCATGAGCAACTCCATTCTCTGGATGAGGTCCGTCTGTGATTGTGCTGCTATTCATGCCAGAAGGTTTTAGGATATTATTTTCAATAAACTTCTGCCACTTCATGCCGCTCACTTGCTCTACAATAAGGGCAAGTCCATTGAACGCTGGATTGGAATATTCAAAACGTTCACCAGGTTCAAAAACTAGTGTATCCGTTTTGGTAACGGG
>JANOLM010000526.1:0-8993 GCA_031419815.1 Bacteroidia bacterium | reverse complement strand
TTTCTTATCGTCCACATTCTTATCCAGAAATTCATTGATCTTCTCAATGTTCATATTCGTTTTTAATTGTCCAAACTGGTTGATGGAAACTTCAAGGCCATCCAGATCGCGGTGTACGCGAGCTTTGCCTTGTTTTTTGCTGGGTTTGCTTGCCTTGCCTGCAGGCAGGTGTTCTTTTTTTGCCATAGGATATGTTTTTATTTTCTTACCATCTTGTTCCAATAAGGACAGGTGAGGGCGTTACTACACCTTTATTTTCAAATTCTTTAGTGCATATTCAATTCTACTCATCACTTCTTCTCTTCCCAAAATTTCCATCGTTATCATCAGATCAGGACCTGATGCCCCGCCTGTGATTGACACCCGAAGAGGTTGCAAAATCTTTCCTGTAGCAATTCCTAGTTTTGCGGTAACCGTTTCGAGTGTTGATTTTGCGACATCGGAGGTTACAACAGCAAGTTTACCAAGTTCATCGCGATAAGCAGCTAACACTTTTACGGTTTCATCATTCCACTTCTTGGCAATTACTTGCTCATCAAATGAAGTTGGCGCTTGAAAAAAGAATTTCCCTTGTAACCAAAAGTCTTGTGGGAAAGTGACCCGCTCTTTCATTACAATACAAATTTTTAATGCCTTCTCGTGGGAGCATTCTATTTTTTCAGCAGCTAAAGAATCTAACAAGTAGGGAGTTAATTCTTCGTCTGATTTTGCTTTAAGATATTGCTGATTGAACCATTGTGCCTTCAGGATATCAAACTTTGCACCAGCCTTTCCAATTCTTTCAATCGTAAACGTTTCGATTAATTGATTCATTGAAAATATTTCCTGGGTAGTGCCGGGATTCCATCCCAGAAAAGCAAGAAAGTTGATCAGCGCTTCTGGCAAATAACCCGATTCTTTATAACCCTTTGCCTGTTCTCCAGTAAGTGGATCTATCCAGTTCAGTGGGAAAATTGGAAAGCCCATCTTATCCGCATCACGCTTACTTAGTTTTCCGTTGCCATCAGGCTTTAATAACAACGGAAGATGGGCGAACTGCGGCATCTGATTTTCCCAACCTAAATATTTGTAGAGCAACACATGCAACGGGGCAGATGGCAACCATTCCTCGCCACGGATCACATGCGATATTTTCATCAGGTAATCGTCCACCACATTTGCCAAATGATACGTTGGCATCCCATCTGACTTCATGAGTACTTTATCATCAATCTGTGAAGAGTCTACAACTACTTCACCACGGATTAAATCATTCAATCGGATTTCTTCCTTGTCAGGCACCTTCAAACGAATTACATAAGGTTCTCCTGCAGATAATTTTTGCTTCACCTCATCCTTCTGCAAGGTCAGTGAGTTTTTCATCTGCATACGGGTAATGCTATCATACTGAAAATTGGAAATACCCTTTGCTTTTAATTGCTCACGGGTAGCTTCCAATTCCTGAGGTGTGTCAAATGCGTAGTAGGCATTTCCCTCATCAACCAGCTTCTGCGCATATTCCTGATAAATAGGTTTACGTTCTGACTGACGATAAGGGGAATGCGGCCCACCTTTACCAACACCTTCATCAATTTCTATTCCGGCCCACGCCAGCGATTTTACAATATAATCTTCAGCACCTGGAACAAAGCGGGTTTGATCGGTATCCTCAATGCGTAAAATCATTGTGCCTTTGTACTTGCGCGCCAATAAATAATTATAAAGGGCAGTCCTAACTCCCCCAATATGAAGGGCACCGGTAGGACTTGGCGCAAAACGAACGCGTACTTCTCTCATAACAACTTTAAATGATGGGCAAAGGTAACGAGGATTAAGGTGATTTTGGAACTGATTTTAACGTTGGTAGGATTGAGACACTTCGCAAGTATCAGCTACCCATTCGTGCAGATCATTCCAGGATTTTCAAAAGGATATCTCTCGCAATTTTAAGTTGAATATTAAAATTCGACCACGTGATCGCGTATATACAAACATCAATGACCAAACCGCCAAGCCAATACCAAGCACTTGCATATTGAAAACCAATCACCACGGCAATTAGGCAAGTGAACAAAAGCCAGAACGTCACGAATAATTTAGTGGTCGGAAAAAGCTGGTAGTCCAGAAAAATTAAACAGCCGGATGAAGTGGGTTCAATCCTTCCCTTGATCAGGGCAACATAGGTATTTGGTCTACTGATCTTTAGTGAAGTGCGAAAACGGTCTTCTTTTATCCAACCTGAAAACAAAATTGTTTTCTCCCTCGCTGCCCCTAAATCGTTTCGGGTAACTTTTGATAGTCTATTAAAAACTTCCTGAGCACTCAACGGAAGCACTAGCGTTTCATCATGAGATGGAAGCAGGCCGATCACTTCACAGCAATGCAGGAAATTTCGACATTCACATCTTTTGGCAAGCGACTGACTTCTACTGTTTCTCGGGCCGGAGGTTGGCTAGAAAAACGAGAGCCATACACTTCGTTAACCTTCGGAAAGTCGCCCATATTCTTAAGAAAAATGGTGCTTTTCACCACATTCGAAAAATCCATACCCGCAGCTTTTAGTACTTCCCCCAGATTTTTCATGACTTGTTCTGTCTCATCACCAATGCTGCCCGCAAGTATCAAACCAGTGGATTTTTGAATGGCGATCTGGCCTGATATAAAAAGAATATTGCCAACTTTAATGGCCTGGCTGTATGGCCCGATAGGCTCAGGGGCATTGGCAGAATAAATGACTTCTTTTGACATATTGGATAGAGTGTTACTTTTGATCAAATATCAGAAAAACCAGATCATCTTTCATGAATATTTTGATTATCGGTGATGAAACAAATTTTGAAGAGTGCCAACTAAAGTTTGGCAAAAGTCATTCCTATACCACGGGAAAAAACCAACAGGAATCTGAAAAGTTCTTTGCGAAGCATGACATAATTTTTGACTTCACAATTGATGAGGATCGCGCTCAAATGGAAGTTTATAGAGACCACCCTACAGCTACCGCTTTTTTGAATACCGCTAAGATTAATTTGGCACAGCTTGTTGGTGTTGTAAATCACCAGATCAAATGCACACTATTTGGGTTTGCGGGATTACCAACTTTTTTAAATCGTGAAATTTTAGAAACGAGTCTTTATAAAGTCGATCAGAAAACAAAGCTGGAAGAGGTTTGCGCAAGGCTTAATACCCCATTTCAAATAGTGGATGACCGTGTCGGCTTGGTTACGCCTCGTGTCATTTGTATGATTATAAATGAAGCTTACTTCACCGTACAGGAAGGGACTGCAATTCGCGAAGATATTGACATGGCTATGAAACTAGGTACTAATTACCCTTTTGGCCCATTTGAATGGTGCAAAAAAATTGGTGTGCGGCATGTCTATGAATTGCTTGAATCTGTTTATGAGGACACTAAAGACGAACGATACAAGATTTGTCCTTTGCTAAAAAAGGAGTATCTGTCTTTAAAGTATTTACTTTAGAATCTGGAAAAGGAGAACCTGAAACTAATCCCCTTTCCACAACTGTACCTTCAACTCCACTCTTCTGTTTTTGGAGTGATCCTCTACCGTACATTTTACACCATTGCTACACTGATTTAAAAGTAATTCTTCACCAAAACCAATTGCAGTAATTTTCTTAACCTCAATGCCCTTAGATTCAAAATAACTTACAACTTCATGGGCTCGCTTGTTAGAAAGCGCAAGGTTATACTCGTGTGTTCCATGGGAGTCGGCATAGGCTCCAATGTGGAGATGACATTTATCATTCCGTTTTAGTATGGCGGCAATTTCTTCCAGCTGCTGATTATATAAAGGCTTCAACTTCCATTTATCAAAATCGAACTGCAAAGCAATTTTTTCCATAAACACCTCCTCCAGAAGAAAGTCATTGACAAGGTCTCCACTCGTCAGCCCTGCTGTATTCAACTCAAACTGTCGGGGAATAAATCCTTCTTTATGTGCCCGCACTCTATATTTCTTATTTGGCGCGAGAAGAAAATTATAAGCACCGGTTGGGTTTGTTACAACAGAATCAATTCTTCCATCCGTAATATTTTCAAGTAAAACGATCGCATCGGGCAATTTGTCCTGGGTTTCATTACTGTAGACCGATCCCTTGGCAAAAAATGTGTGCCTCCACAAGGGCATAAGTAAGCTATCTCTGCCCAGCGCTCGGGTGTTTGTCGAAAAATGTAAACTGTCTACCCAACTAAATCCCTCTTTTGAAGCCGAAAATTTATAGTCTTTATCAAAATCAAGATCGAAGTGAAAATATCCATCCTGATCACTGTAGGTGGAGTCAATTGCATGGCCCTTCTCATTCATCACGTTTATTTTTGCACTAGGAACGGCCTTGGTTGAGTCGTTTCGCTCGATAGCTTTACCTACTACAAAAAATGATTTTACTTGAAAGCTATAAATATCATCATAGCCCACTCCGCCTTCTCGGTTGGACGAAAATGCTCCCCTCCTGCCACTACCATCCATCACTAAGGAAAAGTCATCGCTTGCGGTATTCACAGGGAACCCAAGGTTTTCAGGAACGGTAAAAACATTATGCTTCAGACGGCTTACGTAAATATCCAACCCACCGATACCACCAAGTCCATTGGAAGAGAAATATAACGTACTGTCGTTTGCCATAAAAGGATAAAACTCATCACCCATGGTATTAACCGTGGGTCCCAGATTCTGCGGAGTAGTCCACTTTCCATCATGCTTTTTTGATTTGTAAATATCAACTCCTCCTTCGCCTCCGGGACGATCCGATGAGAAATACAATGTGTTGCCGTCCTCTGACACCCAGGGATGACCCGCTGAATGGGCATCGTCATTAAATGGAAAGGCTTCAATATTCTTCATCTCATTCTCATCATCCAATTCTGAGAAATATAATTTCAGATGCACCTTACCAGAGTGATGTATGGGTTTACCTGCATTTAGGTTATTCCGCGAAAAAGCCACATGCTTTCCTTTTCCGTAAAAAGCGATAGGCCCGTCATGGTAAGGTGAATTTAAATCCTTATGATAAAAGAAGTCTGCATCTTGTTCGCTTACCGCCTCTTTGGACGCATAGAAAATGTTGAGCATAGCTTCTTCATCATTTAAGGCTGAAGCAGATTGACGTTTTACAAACAAATCACGATCGCGAGCAGAGACAAAAACTAAGCCATCTCCATAATATTGCGGAGCAAAATCCGATTGATCAGAATTGAAAGGTTCATGCTTAATATCGTAAAGCACAGAATCTCTGAAATAATAACTCAAATAATAAATAAATTCAAATTTTGACCTCGCTCTTGTATCCTGGGTTAGAGTGAGATAATCTGAAAACCATTTTTGAGCATCGGCATACTTGCCTTGAATGCTCAACACCTGAGCATACTGATACTTATATTTTGGTGGAACATCCGGAGCTACAGCCAATGCCGCATACCATCGTTCGGCTTCGTCAATGTTTCCTAGTCTGAAATTACAATCGGCAACGCGTTGCCGTGCAGTATAGTTGGAAGTATCCCTTTCCACCACGGCCAGGTATAGCTCAAGAGCATTTCGATAGGCAAGGTGATTGTACATCAACTCTGCTTTCTTGAAATTACTTTGAAACAGCGTTGTAATATTTGAACTCTGTGCTGTGAGCAAAAAGCAACTTAAAACAAGGTAAAATAATAGAAGCAGCCTTTTCATTTTAGAAATACCTTGGGGTAACTATTCCTTTCATGTTGAATTTAAACCTGTATTGCAACAGCAATTCGTGAGATCCCATCTCTGCTTTCCTAATCAAACCAGTAGTGATTGAGTAGGAATAACCAAAACGAAGCTGGTCAGTCAATTGCACTTCAAGTAAAAGATTGACGGCATTATTAAATTTATAAGAAACTCCAACCCAAAGCACATCGTCAAATAATAGATTGGCGTTTATATCAAGCTCTACAGCACGTTTGTCAACAGTCTTAAATAAGAAATTCGGCTTCAATTTTAACATGCGATTCAATTTAAAAACATATCCTCCGGATACAATCACAGGAATATTTTGATAGACTGTTTGGAAGTTATTACCTCTCTGAAATACATTGTTCATCATGTGTGGCATAGAAATACCCACGTAGTAGAGAGTTTTGCTGTAGAAAACTCCTGCTCCAAAATTTGGTCTGGTTTGTCTTACGTCTTGGGCAAAAAGCGGATCTGGTTGATAAATTTCCAACGTGGTATATGCTGCACGATAGTTACTAAGACCCGCCTGCACCCCAAAAGAAAGAGAACCTCCATCCGACATGGGGAGCCTGTAAGCATAAACTCCCGTCACACCGGTTTGGCCAATTACACCAATTTTATCGTGGATAACCATAAACCCAAGGGCCATTCGCTCATCCTTTATCGGTGAATGAATTGAAAATGTCTGCGTATTCGGGGCACCCGGAAGGCCAACATTTTGAAATCTGGAAAGAAAGTTTGCACTAAGCGCACCATGACTTCCTGCATACGCAGGATTGATGGCAAGCCCGTTAAACATATATTGAGATATGGTAGCTTGCTGTTGCCCTGTGGCACTTGCAAAAACTGCCAGAAGGCTAATCAATACAATATACTTATGGAGACTATTCAACTTAATTCCTTTTTAACACAACAAAGCCATTAATTGGATCGCTACCATCGCCAAGATTGACAACGTAGAAATAAGTGCCCTCCGGAAGGACATCATTACCAATTCCTTTTATCGCCTGACCCCGCCACACCTTTCCTTCATTATCATATCCTACCATTTCGAAGACAATGTTATTGAAGCGGTCGAATATTCTGACCTCGCAATTCTGATAAAAGTCTATCCCGTCAATCCGAAGAAAGTCGTTGAGCCCATCTCCATTCGGAGTGATTCCTTCATATACTTTTAGAGAAATATCTTCCACACGAATTATCAAGGTAGCCCGACTACAGGCAGAGGGGGAACCGCTATCGCAAACCTCATATACCAGCGAGTCTATTCCGCGGAAAGTCTTGTCAGAAATGTAATTGAATTTACCGTCCGAATTCAATGTTATCTTGCCGTGCATTACATTGGTAACCGGTGTTATTGTGACAGACAGATTATCTCCTTCTATGTCATAATCATTACTTAAAACATTTCCAGTTGATGGCACATTTCGAAGCACTTTGACAGAGTCAAGAACAGCAATGGGTGAATCGTTAACGGGAAGAATAATAATCTTAACCGAGGTGGTTCCAACAAGTCCATTCGCATCACTGACTTTCAATATCCAAATGGATTCTCCATTATAATCTGGCACCGGAGTAAAAATATAGCAAAAATCATACGGTGCAACATCCTTAATCATCACACCGCCTCCGATGTTGTTGGTCGGTTGTCCAAACGCAATTGCGTCCCCATCCGGATCAACAACGTTAAGGCAGATCTGAAGAACCGAGTCTTCCTTGGTGTACAGCACAGGTAAAGACGAAATTACAGGAGGATCATTTACAGGAGTAACCGTAATCGATATTGATGTGATGTTAGAGTCAGTAGTTCCATCATTCGCCTTAAAGGTAAAACTATCCGAGCCATTATAGTTCAATTTAGGCGTATAGACCATATTGGGTAACGTTCCGGTTAATACTCCATTGACAGGTTGTGTTAAAATGATGAAGGTGAGAGGATCGCTATCTCCATCCTGAGCTGTCAAGGTAATTGTCTTTGACTCATCCTCCGGAGTTGTAAGACTCTGCTGTTCGCCAACGGGTGCATCATTAACAGGAGTCACCTGAATTGATATCGTTGCAATGTTTGAATCTGTTGTGCCATCATTGACCTTAAAGGTAAAACTGTCCGCACCGCTATAGTTGGCTTCCGGTGTATATATAACATCAGCACCTGTACCACTTAAGGTGCCATGCAATGGAAGTGTTACAATAATATAAGTCAAGGCATCTCCATCCGGATCAATGCCAACAAGGGTTATCGATGTCGCAACATCCTCCATAGTAACCGTAGCGGAGCTTGAACTAACAGCGATAGGCGAGTCACCAACTGGATTAATAACTATTGATACTGTTGCTATATTCGAATCGGTTGTGCCGTCATTTACTTTAAAGGTGAATACGTCAGAACCATTATAATCAGAAGCTGGTGTATACAGCAAGCTTGGCGCAGAACCGCTTAATGTACCATGCGCTGGCTGAGTAATTATAATAAAGCTAAGAATACCTCCATCAGGGTCGACACCTAACAAGGCGATAGACTTTGTTTGATCTTCACTAGTAGCTACATTTTGATTATTCGCTATCGGTGGGTCTGTTAATGGCGTAACTGTTATTGATACCGTTGCAATGTTTGAATCCGTTGTGCCATCATTGACCTTAAAGGTAAAACTGTCCGCACCGCTATAGTTGGCTTCCGGTGTATATCTAACATCAGCACCTGTACCACTTAAGGTACCATGCAATGGAAGCGTTACAATAATGTAAGTCAATGCATCTCCATCCGGATCAATGCCTACAAGGGTTATCGATGTAGCAACATCTTCCACAGTAACCTCAGAAGATCCTGAACTAACGGCAATAGGCGAGTCACCAACCGGATTAACGACTATTGATACTGTCGCTATATTCGAATCGGTTATGCCGTCATTTACTTTAAAGGTGAAATTATCCAAACCAAAATAGTTTAAGGCTGGCGTATAGGTAATGTTTGATCCACTTCCACTCAACGATCCCTGTAAAGGTGGACTTACAATGGTATAGGTCAACGCATTTCCATCTGCATCCGTAGCACTCAACGTAATCGCTTTCGCAATATCCTCTGATGTAGTTACACTTTGGTTACCCGCAAGCGGTGAATCGTTTACGGCCGTTATCGTAATGGATACCGTGGCAATATTTGAATCTGTTGTACCGTCATTTACTTTGAAAGTGAAATTATCAACACCATTATAATTGGCTGTGGGTGTATAGGTCACATTTGCCCCTGTGCCACTTAACGTGCCGTTCGCAGGCCCACTTACAATAACATACGTCAACGCA
>JANOLM010000525.1:0-7288 GCA_031419815.1 Bacteroidia bacterium | reverse complement strand
TATCAGTTAATAGTTATCAGTTAATAGTTATCAGTTAATAGTTATCAGTTAATAGTTATCAGTTAATAGTTATCAGTTAATAGTTATCAGTTAATAGTTATCAGTTAATAGTTATCAGTTAATAAAAAATTTGATACCATCTGCCGATTAACCATTAACGCTAAACTAGTGTAATGTTAATTGTAATTTGACGGTTAATCTTTGCGGAGGCTATCTGATTTTACAGTGACTTTTACGATTAACTATTAACATTTCACGGTTAACTTAACACTAGCTTATTATCCGGATCAGGAAACACCAAAGTAGGCTTAAATTTTTTAGCTTCCTCAACTTCCATGGAAGCGTAAGAAATAATGATTACCACATCACCCACCTGGGCTTTTCTTGCGGCAGGGCCATTCAGGCAAATGGTACCTGTTCCTCGTTGCCCCTTTATTACATAAGTTTCGAGACGTTCTCCATTATTAATATTTACAACGTGCACTTTCTCACCTTCAATCAGATTGGCGGCATCCATGATGGCTTCATCAATAGTTATGCTGCCGACATAGTGAAGTTCGGCCTGCGTTATTTTTACCCGGTGAATTTTAGATTTTAGGATTTCAATTCTCATACTCATCAACAAACATATTATCAATCAAACGAATTTCTCCCACAAAACCAGCAATCAATAATATTGCTTGAGTTTCCTGCTTAACGTTATCCAAAAGATTTAAGTTTTCGGTGCCTGCAAGGGCAAAGTATTCAAGCCGCACTTGGTTTTCAGTTAAGCACATTTCGCGAACCCTCCCTTCTATAAATTTTAGATCAGTTCCTTTTCGCAGCTCTGCTTTAGCTAAGGTCAACGCATGATAAAAAACCAACGCACTTTTGCGCTCGTCATTAGCCAACCTAAGATTCCGCGAAGACATTGCCAAGCCATCTGGTTCGCGCAAGGTTGGAAAACAAATCAAGTCAATATTGAAATTTAGTTCCTCTACCAACCGGCTTATGATTTTGAACTGCTGAAAATCCTTTTGTCCAAAATAAGCTCTGGTGGGATTTACGATATTGAATAATTTGGATACAACCAAGGCAACACCGCTGAAGTGACCTGGCCTAAACTCCCCCTCAAAAATCTTATCCAACTTTCCAAAGTCAAACTTAAGCGTACTCGGCTTTTGATACATCACTTCCCTTTCCGGATAAAAAAGGACATCACATCCAACAGATTTTAAATTTGCGATGTCCTGCTCTTCTGTTCTGGGATATTTTTCAAGATCGGATGGGTTATTAAATTGAGCGGGATTAACAAAAATACTGCAAACTGTAAGGGCGTTGCTCTTTTTGGAGGCTTTTACAATTTCCAGATGACCTTGGTGCAATGCCCCCATCGTGGGCACCAATCCAATGGAAATATCCTGTACTCTTTTATCGTGTAAATATGCTGTTAAAGGCTCAATTTCCTTGAAAATAACCATTAAAAGGTGGTTTTAAAGGGGTGCAAAGATAGACCTTATAAATTAAGTACACTTGAATGCGGGGTGAATTTTCCGTACTTTTGTGGCACATTTTTCCCATCAGGTTAAATTCAGGTAAAAAAATCCAAGATTATGTCAAAAATCCGTATTCTCTATGTAGCCAGCGAAATCAATCCTTTTCTGCAAACTACGGAGGTAGCCGAATTCGTTCGCAAGCTCCCTCAAGCCATGCAGGAAAGAGGGATGGAGATTCGAATTCTGGTGCCAAGGTTTGGGTTGATCAATGAACGTAAGAACCGGTTACATGAGGTAGTCAGGCTTTCAGGAATCAATATTTCTGTGGGCGATGAAGAGAAGCCTTTGATCATTAAAGTTGCGTCCATTCCAAATGCAAAACTTCAGGTTTACTTTATCGACAACGAAGACTACTTCCACCGGAAGCATGTTTTTTATGATAAGGAGAATAAATTTTATGAAGACAATGATGAGAGAGCCATTTTCTTCTGCAAAGGAGTAATCGAAACGGTGCGCAAATTAGGCTGGGCGCCCGATGTTGTTCATTGTAACGATTGGATTACCAGCTTTATACCATTGTATTTAAAAACTACATACAAAAACGATCCTCTATTTAAGAACGCTAAAACCGTTTTCACCATCTATAATAATAGTTTCACCCATAAATTTAAGGGTGACTTGATGGGCAAGGTAAAGATGTTAGACATTGAAGACAGTATGCTCGGTCATTTGAAAACGGCCGACTATGAGGGCTTTATTAAATTGGGAGCTCAATTTGCTGATGTAGTTTCCACTGCCGGGGACAATAAAAAGCTGGAAGGTTTAGTTAAAAAGATCAAAGAGAAGAAAATTGAAAACAGCGAGAAAGACGACAACTATACAGAATCGTTCTACAACCTTTACCATGAATTGGTGGGGTAGACTGACGGGATTATCATTACTTTTATTAGTCGTTTTTTTCTCCTGCGAAGAAGATGTTAGCACCATCGGTATAAGAAGACCCGATTCTAAATTTCGAGTTACTTATGCTGAGATAGATATCCCATCGAGTGTTATTTTATTCGAGAAATTGGCCACCTTTAATAAGGCAACGACTGTCGATGGCGATCAGCGATTGATGGTTGGGCGGTATCAGGATAATGATTTTGGCACGATCCGAACAGAAATCTTTACACAAATTGGGCAACCCATTATTTTGGGCTCCGCGGTGAGTGAGACTGCCGTAATGGATTCGCTGGTGTTGCAGCTCAAAACGGATTTCTATCACTATGGGTCAACGTCTGTCTCAAGCCAGTCCTTTCAGGTACATGAATTACAGGATACCATTGCTCAAAAACCATATTTTAACATCTCAAAAATTGCTTATAAACCTGAGATTCTTGGGCAGAAATCAATCAGTATCAATCCAGTGGAATTTGCTCAAAACTTTAGTGATAATAACGACAATGTTACTACGAACAATAAAACAAGATTATATAGAATTGCACTTGACGGAAGCTTTGCCCAAAGGCTTTTCGAAACCGTTCGCACCGAACCGGAATTAATAAAGGATTTTAAGGGGTTTACAGGCAAGTTTAAGGGATTCGCTATTGTTCCAAGTGCAGGCGACAAAATAGTTGGAATTGACCCAAAGGCAACTGGTGCAGCAGGAGCTTTAGAAACTAAATTAAGTCTCTATTATACGGAAGCGGGTATCAAGAAGACAATTGATTTTTTATTGTTCCCTCATAGCAACCCTGTTACAGGTGTCCCTAATCCCGTTTTAGGTTTTACCTCTATTCAATCTGATCGTGCTGGTACGGTGCTTCAGTCGTTGACTGAGCCAAACAAAGATTTTTTACCGATCGATAAAAAGCGTTACACAGAATCTGGTGTTGGCATTGTGACTAAACTGGATTTTACTCCCTATTTTAATTACATGGATACCGTAAAAAACCCTGTGTTAAATTCTGCAGAACTAGTGTTTGAAAATGAGTCAAGTGAATTTCCCCCGCCCTCTCAATTTCAATTCAGGGTCTTGAATGATCAAAATCAATATAGATCGTACTTTAAGGATACACTCGTAAATGGCAAGACATTTGAAAAAGACGACCTGGAGTTACTGCAAGCTTATAAGTTTTCTGTAGCCCCCAATGCGAGTGATGGTACAATGGATTTGGGGAATGATTTATGGCAAGTCTTATACGTTCGTCCAAACATTTCGAACACAATATCAGCTTTTCTCACTGAGTTTTTTCAAGCGCAATACACTCAGCGAAAAAATGAAAGGAGAATTAAGTACTGCGCGTTTCTTCCACTGGAAACACAATTTAGGAAAAGCGTAAATAGGTTTGTTATGAAAGACAACATCAAGTTGAAAATTTATTACACTACACCTATCGTAGAAACAATCGAATAAACTATGTGCGGAATTGTAGCTTATGTAGGCCATAGGCAAGCTCAGGAAGTTATTATAAAAGGGCTTAAGCGACTTGAATACCGTGGCTATGATAGCACCGGCATTGCGCTGATGAATAATGGCTTGAATGTGTACAAGAAAAAGGGTAAAGTCTCTGAACTTGAGGCGTTCATCAAAGGCCAGGATTTAAATAGCAACATAGGAATGGGCCACACACGGTGGGCCACACACGGTGAGCCCAATGATGAGAATGCTCATCCGCATTACTCATCTACAAAAAAATTGGCCATTATCCACAATGGAATTATTGAAAATTACAATTCACTAAAACTGGATTTACTTAGAAAAGGACATACTTTTTTAAGTGATACCGACACCGAAGTTTTTATTCACTTCATTGAAGACATAAAAGAAAACGAAAAGTGTTCACTGGATGAGGCAGTACGACTTGCGTTAACTAAAGTTGTTGGAGCGTATGCCATTGTAGTCATGTCGTTGGAAGATCCGGATCTTTTAATTGCAGCAAGAAAGGGTAGTCCGTTGGTTTTGGGTGTTGGGAAAGGTGAATTTTTTATGGCATCTGATGCCACACCAATTATTGAATATACAAATGAAGTTGTCTACCTCAATGATCAAGAGATAGCCATCATCAATAATGGAAAACTCACCATTAAAAACACGGCTAATCTTCCTTTAACACCTTACGTGCAGACCGTAGATCTGGAGTTGGAGGCAATTGAAAAGGGTGGCTATGAGCATTTCATGATTAAGGAGATCTACGAACAGGTGCGTTCTATAAAAGATTGCATGCGAGGCAGATTGGATTCTTCTTCAGGCAGATTGATTCTGGGAGGGTTAAGAGAATATTTGAATAAGCTTACAAATGCCGATCGCATATTGATTGTAGCCTGTGGCACGTCATGGCATGCAGGATTGGTTGCCGAGTATTTCTTTGAGGAATTTTGCAGGATACCAGTTGAAGTTGAGTATGCTTCCGAGTTTCGTTATCGCAATCCGGTTATACGCGAAGGCGATGTGGTAATTGCTATTTCACAGTCTGGTGAAACAGCCGATACGCTTGCTGCAATTGATTTAGCTAAATCGAAAGGTGCTATCATCTTTGGCGTTTGTAATGTTGTGGGGTCTTCAATTCCTCGGGCAACTCACGCTGGAGCTTACACCCATGCCGGGCCAGAAATAGGTGTAGCCAGCACGAAAGCTTTTACCGCACAACTAACGGTGCTCAGCATGATTGCATTAATTGTGGCGCAGAAGAAGGGCACAATTACGGAGCAGAAGTTTCACGAGATGTTGGTGGAGATGGAGAATATCCCAACTAAGGTGGAGAAGGCACTTAAGCTCGATTCACAAATTCGGGTAATTGCTGAAACGTTTAAAGATGCAACTAACTTTTTATACCTGGGTCGTGGCTACAATTTCCCCGTTGCGCTGGAAGGTGCATTAAAGTTGAAAGAAATTTCTTACATCCATGCAGAAGGTTACCCCGCTGCGGAAATGAAGCACGGGCCCATTGCTTTAATCGATCAGGAAATGCCTGTGGTATTTATTGCCACAAAGGACAGCTCCTACGAAAAAGTAGTCTCAAACATTCAGGAGGTAAAGGCCCGGAAGGGAAGAATAATTTCCATCGTCACTGAAGGAGACACGCTTATTCCAAAGATGTCGGAATTTGTGATAGAGGTTCCGGCAACGTTGGAGCCGCTCATGCCCTTAGTGACTGTTATTCCATTGCAGTTGCTCTCCTATCACATTGCTGTGATGAGAAGCTGTAATGTGGACCAACCGAGGAATCTTGCAAAATCGGTAACAGTTGAATAATCAAAATTTATCGCCTTCCTCTTCTTGTGACTGCTCATTAAAGTTCTGGACAGCTGCACACTTTTCCAAAAGCCTAAGATTCTCAAGGTTCCATTGTTTCCCATTTTGAGGATGACAAATGGAATTTTAGCCTACCTAATCAAATCTTAAAAAGTCAGAAAAACTAGTGCATTAATCCAAATATATAGTCATTCAAAGTTTTTTAAGTTGATCCATCGCCCAAACCTCTTTGTTTGGAGTTTTAGAAAATTTAGTCTTCGTATAAGTCATAGTTAATGTAATCACAAACCATAAACAAAACCAAAAAAAGCTATGAAAACGCTAAATGTGAATTGGAAAAAGGCAATTCTTTTTTGCTTTGTAATGTCTCTGTTCCTGGCCTGTGATAAATCGAGCGAGCCTATGGGGAAAGGTGAAGTGGAATTTCAAATCACAGACGCACCGTCTGATGACGCTTCCGTTAAAGGTGTGTTTGTAACGATCGCTGATTTAAAAGTAGATGGCAAATCTATTTCAGGATTTACCAAACAAACGATTGACTTGAAGGCATATCAGGAAGGAAAAACAAAATTACTTGGTACTTCTCAGCTAAGTGCAAAGTCCTATAGTAATTTGACGTTGATTCTTGATGCCGATAAAGATGCGAATGGCAATGCACCTGGGTGCTATGTGCTTACTACAGATGACGCGAAGTACAAGCTGAGGAGTAGTGGAAATGTGGAGGTTGGTTTAAACAAAGGCTGGAGTGTTATTGCCAACTCAAAATCCACAATCATTATGGATTTTGACCTTCGTAAATCGATTCAGACCATGGCAGATCCTTCCATCCGCTACAATTTTGTAAGCAATGATAATTTGAAGGCTGCCATCCGATTAATGAGCAAGGATAAAGTGGGTACAATTAATGGGAGTTATTCAGAACAAGCCAACAGCAATGCCGATAAGATCATTGTGTATGCCTATAAAAAGGGCTCGTTCAACGCCAGCACAGAAACGCAAAGTCAAGGAGATGGTGGGATTTTCTTTAAAAATTCTGATGCAAGTGCCGAAGTAAAGCAAGGTCTTACCAACAAAACTTTTACACTTGCTTTTTTAGAAGAAGGTGATTATGAGTTGCATTTTGCAGCCTATAAAAAGGATTTAGCCACTAATCGTTTTGTATTTCAGACCATGCTTAAGTCGGAAACATCTGCGAACGGATCGGCAGGGAATTTTATAACCATTCAAAGCGGGATAACGATTACCCTCTCTTCCACTATTACTGGAACAATCTAACACACGTATAAACTCAAGAGTGCCTCCATAAGGTGGAGGTACTCTTCTAAAATATCATGGCCGCACAACTTCCTGATGTTATTATTATTAATGGGGAAAAAATGAATCTCTATTCAAATCCCCTGGAAGAATTTTGGATTAGCCGCAAGAAGAAGCGGCCGGCCTTTTGTACTTCATCAATGTGTCAGCGAGGTTATGTGGCTACCTGGGAAATAACAATTGACCAACTGTGTCTATAAGATTTTGATGGCAATTATGAAACACAATCACTTTTTCTTGCAAAGATGATGCTTAAATATTC
>JANOLM010000524.1:0-3072 GCA_031419815.1 Bacteroidia bacterium | reverse complement strand
TGGCAAAAGCCCGTTGTTTATAAACTCGACCATTCAACGTTTTCTTTATTCGTCTTCTCATAATATCTGCAATAGTCATTGGTATACTGGAGATGGGAATTTCAAGCAAATCATTACCCTCTATTGCCAAAGGTCCATTTTTAAGATCAACCAATTGGAAGATTTCGGGGAATTAGAGTAATCAATATGGCTGAAACTATAGTCAAGGTAAAAATTTTTGATCACTGAGCTTTCTATCCTGATTCCTAATTCATAAAGTTTGTTTAATATTCGTCTCGATTCAGGCTCAACATCATAGCCGCCTGCCCGAAATGCGACACAACTATACTCAGCTTTACCACTTTTACTAATTTCGTTCAATTCTCTAAAGGCCTCCACAATTATTTTCTCAATGGTATAACCGGACAAAGACTCTTTAAATGAACTTAGTGAGAAATTTGGCGAGGGGATAAACTTGCCTCCTGTGTAAGTAGAGTTCATCCAATGCGGATGAATATGTAGTTGCACATCATGACCAGCCTGTAACGATTTTTTTAGTTGATTGGTAAAAGGGAGGTAGTAATTTTCATAATCCCATTCCTTAAATTGGATTGCACTACATACATCTGCAAATAAAACAATTGGCACATTAAGACTGTTGGCACAATTGATCAAATCCTCTGCGGGATTGAACAAGGCTTTCTGATAGTCCGTGCAATATCCAAGAGGCAATTCGTAATCAAATGTCAATAGTATTTTAATTCTCTTCATGATCAGAAACCGAAACACTGTCTTCACAGCCCTACCGAACAAAAATATGAATAAATAGTATTCAAATTCTCCCGCAAAAAAATTGGTATACAACATCAATTTGTCGTGAATTAAAAATAACTTCGGCCGCCATGGGCCTCGTCATCCGACAAAGTATCATCACCACGATCATTTCCTACTTGGGTGTAGTGATTGGTTATATCAACTTATTGTATTTGTACCCAAAGTTTCTCTCACCAGAAGAGGTGGGACTGTTCAGAACGATACAGGATGCAGCAATACTCCTCTCCCCTTTTGCACAATTTGGTTTGGCTTCTGGAATTTTTCGCTACTACCCACAATTTGTTAAAGATCAAAAAACGGCTGGAAGCTTCATCAGTTTGATGATGTTGCTTTCGGTGGTTGGGTTTGGCCTTTTCTTTTTAGTCTTCCAACTATTTGAAACATCTATCCTCGCCTACTTTGACGCCAACGCAAAAGAAATCACTCACTTCGCTTCACTGGTTTTATGGCTCACGCTGATTTTGTTGATCACCTCGTTAATGGAGGCCTACTCCAGATCCTTATTAAAAACAATAGTACCCAATCTCTTACGTGAAATTGTATCGCGGTTATTGCTTTCTGTATTTGTACTTCTCTATTTTCTGGGTTATTTGAATTTTCAACAATTTATCACCACGACTATTCTTGGCTATTTACTTTGCCTGATCATATTGATGATTTATCTAACCAAAAATGGCGACCTTAAATTCGGACTTGAATTTTCGGTAACTCACAGATTAAAGTTGCCAGAATTACTAAAGTATAGTCTCTTAAGTTTTGCCGGAACAGCGGGGTTGGTCATTATTGGAAAAGTAGATAGTATTATGGTCTCCGGACTTTTGGGGCTTGCCGCCAATGCGGTTTACACTACGGCTTTTTACATGGCAACTGTTATTGAAATTCCCAAGCGAGCACTAAGCCAGGTAGCCATGCCCCTAATTGCCAGAGCATTCGAAAAAAAAGACCTAAAAGATATTCAAGTCATTTATCAAAAAACCGCTATCAATCAATTTATCATCGGGGCGCTTATGCTCATTGGTGTGTGGGCCAACCTTGACAATATCTTTCAACTTATACCTAAAAACGAAATCTATGATGCGGGGAAATATGTGGTGATCATTGTTGGCTTTGGCAAGCTGATTGACATGATCTTTGGCCCCAGTAGCGAGATTATCGTTTTGTCGAAGTACTATGGGTTCAATATAGTCCTCATCATTCTGCTTGCCGGCTCCATTATTTTTGCCAATAATTTATTAATTCCGGCTTATGGAATTAACGGAGCTGCGATTGGCGCTGCACTTGCTCTTATATTTTTCAATCTTATAAAATTCATATTCATCTGGGCGACATTAAAGATGCAGCCTTTTAGCTTGAGTACGCTTAAGGTTCTATTGATAACAGTAGCCGTTGTGGGAGTCAATTTGCTTCTGCCAAAGGTCAATTATATTTTAATTGACATTGCATATCGCTCAACTATCATCACGATTATCTTTGGGGCTCTTGTTCTATTTTCAAACGCATCACCTGACGGGAATAATCTTGTTAAAAAGATACTCAAGACTATAGGGATTACATCAAAGCGTTTCTAGTAGTTTTATTAATTGTTCGGTCACTTTTTTTCGGGTATAAGCCAACACATCCCGTTCACTCGAGATTCTTCCTTCTTTCCAGTTAACGAAAAAATTAAGTAAGGCAACTTGAATTCCCTTTTTATCAGATCGCTCGAAAATTTCTCCTGCATTTGTCCTTTTCAAAACCGCTGCAGCATCCCCTTCCACTGGGCCAATCGCCAGAATTGGATTACCAGAAGCCAGGTATTCAAAAAATTTACCTGGAAGGTTTCCCGGAGCAATGGCGGTATAAGCCAAAACTAATAGTTGAAGATCGGTCTGCCCATATAATGTAAGCAATTGCGAATGTGGCATCTGGCCAATAAAGGATGTGATTTTGAACAGTGTGACATCCTGCTCGATAAATGCTTTAAAGACACTATTTACATTACCGATAAATTCAATTTGAATATTGTCAGCAAACTCTGGATTGCCGTTGCATAACTCCTTAATGGCTTCCATAACCGGCCGTGGATCTCTCAATTCGTCCACAATACCAACATGGCGCATCGTAAACTTATTGGTCTTCGAATGAATGATATTTTTAAAATCATCTTCATCAAAACCATTGGTAATCAAATCCACTTTCCGCCCACTCAATACTTCCAGACGGTCAACGTGATAAGGAGCTATTGTAATCACACGGTCAGCACTTTGTAATACGTCACGC
>JANOLM010000523.1:0-3741 GCA_031419815.1 Bacteroidia bacterium | reverse complement strand
TTTTGCTTTGCCTTTTCTTCCATAGCCAATGGTGTCACCTGCTTTTATTTTTTTGATTTGAGAAATAATTGTTTTCAGGGTAACAACCGGTTTTAGATTTTGGTCTGCAACGTTGGCAGGGTTTATTCCATACAAACCAATCCCCAGTCTAACCATATCCAATTGAAATTCTTTGAGCCGCAAAATACCGGGCGAATTTAATAAATGAAGAAGTGGCTTGAAACCAAGGTTATCTTTAACTCTCGCTGCCATTGTTAAAAATAGGTTGGCTTGTTCGCGACTGAAATCATCGTGCTCTGTTTCATCTGCCCCGGCCAAATGGGAAAATATAGAAGCAACTGTAAGATTTCTATTGGCTTTAAGAATTTCGATAACGGTTTGAAGTTCCTCTTCTTCAAAGCCCAATCGGTGCATGCCAGTATCCAGCTTCAGGTGAATTTTGCAATTTCTGCCTTCTAAAAAAGTAACAAAGGCATTGAGTATTTTAAGATTGTAAATCTCCGGCTGAAGATTATGTTCAACAAGCGTTTCAAATGAGTCTTCAGAAGGGTTCATTACCATAATAGGCAAACTGATTTGGTTTTTTCTGAGATCAACACCTTCATCGGCATAGGCCACTCCCAAATAATCCACTTTATGGTATTGGAGCACATTGGCCACCTCAATACTTCCACTGCCATAAGCAAAGGCTTTCACCATCACCATCAATTTAGTGCCAGGTGTAAGGCTGGATTTTATGTAGTTTAGATTATGCACCATCGCGTTCAGGTCAATCTCCATCACTGTCCCATGGATTTTCCTTTGCAAGTGTTTCACAATTTTCTCAAATTGAAAAATTCGCGCCCCTTTTACCAATACAACTTCATTTTGAAATTTTTCCCAATTTATCGAAGTCAATAATTCGTCAGTGGAAGCATAGAAAGTAGCGGATACGCTAATCTGATTTTTGTGCTTCAGTAAAACAGGACCAACACCCAAAAAGGAGGTCACGCCACTTTTCACGGCCAGCGTGTTGATCTTCTGAACGAGTTCTTTTTCGTCCAGTCCAGATTGAAGAATATCGGAGACAATAAGGGTTTTCTTTTTTCGATGTTGGCCGATTAGAAAGTCTAGACTTATTTGTAACCCTCCAAGATCGTTATTGTAAGTATCATCAATGACTTGACAATTGTTTATCCCCTGCTTCAATTGCAGGCGCATGGGTACCGATTTTAAGTGATCGATACGCTCCTGAATTTTGGAAGCATCAAATCCCAGGTAAAGCATCAGGACAACACAATGCATTACGTTTTCCCGTGAGGCAATATCTTCAAAAGGTAGGCGTAGTAACATGTCAATTTTTCTGTTGCTCCATTTTAAAAAAGCTGATAAGGCAGAATAGGTTATCTGAATTTCTCCGGTGCCACCCCATACGAGTAGCGGTATTTTTTTATTTCTCAAAACCTTTACCACTTCGGGATAATCGGAACAGACGATAACCATTTCAGCGTTGAGAAATAACTTACTCTTTTCTTCAATTTTTTGATGTAGCGTTTCAAATCCCTCATCATGCGCAGTTCCTATGTTGGTAAAAATTCCAACGGTAGGTTGCATCACTTGATGTAACTTTTCCATCTCCTCAGGCCGTGAAATACCGGCTTCAAAAATTGCAAGTTCGTGATGGGGTTGCATCTGCCAAACCGAAAGAGGGACCCCAATCTGTGAGTTGTAACTACCCGGGTTCTTAACGACTTTATAATCTTTTGATAATAACTGATAAAGCCATTCTTTAATGATGGTCTTGCCATTACTGCCAGTTATCCCGATTATGGGAATATGAAATTGACTACGGTGAAAGGCTGAAATTTTCTGAAGGGCTTCAACCGATGAATTAACTTTTATAAAATTTCCTTCTGTGAAAGGCCGAACATCAAATTCTTTTTCAATGATGAACTGGCGCATTCCAGAATGATACAAACTTGCAATAAATAAGTGCCCATCATGACGATCACCTTTAATGGCAAAGAAGACAGCGTCTTCCGTGGCGATTGCTTTTCGACTGTCAATTACCATGTGATTTATATTTCTATCGCGCGCCAGTTGAATTACTTTGCCTTGCGTGATATCTGCTAGATTTTGAAATGTGATCATGGAATTTTAATAGAGGCGTGCACCGTTAGCAACCTTTAGTCTACCGGAGGGCGGGCTATCGATTGAGCAAAGAACCACTTGACCGTTATCATCTGGGAAACCGGTAACCAATACTTCTGAGATAAAATTGGCAATTTGCTTAGGAGGAAAATTGATGACACAGATAACCTGCCTACCAATTAGCTCATCCAGTTTGTAGTTTGCGGTGATTTGGGCGCTCGATTTTTTTATCCCCAAATCAGTCCCAAGGTCAATCCAGAGCTTAAAAGCGGGTTTCTTGGCCTCAGGAAAAGGCTCGACCTTTACCACAGTTCCGACCCGAATATCAATTTTGTTAAATTCTTCCCAGGAAATCATGGATTTTTATAAATTGCTCACTAATTAACAAAGTAGGAGAGTAAATCCACAAAGTACAGTCGGGAATGAAAATAAACTTTTCACATAAACTGGCCAGTGCATTAATAGTGTTTGTCTCACTTTTATCTTTTGCATCGTTCGGGCAAGATGAAGGACAACCGCTTCCTACTGAATTGCAAGACGCCAATCATCAAGAACTTAATCTTAATTACGAAGACAAAACCTTGATTTATGAACATAGTTCTAAATCAGGAAAAAACACTTCATCGGAGACTCACCAAAATTCAATAGTAATTCCTACGAAAGCCAAAAATTCTGAAACCAATAAGCCCGCATCAATCCCAAGCAATTCAAACACGAAAGATGGCGATGATGCTCTTTCGTTTAATTTTCTTTTCTACATCATTCAGAAATACAAATTCGCTGACATAATCGATCAGTAAATTCATTTTTTTAACAACTTCAATCTACTTCTTTGAACTTTTATTGTGCAATTTATTTGCAACTATGTTGCATATACTTATTTTTGCGGCATGGGTAATTATCTAGCAAGATGAAACAGGTTCTAACAATTTTTGGATGGGTAGTCTTAAATATTTCGTATGCGCAGAATTCACTCACAGGAAAAGTAACGGACTTTGAAGATCAGAGCGCAGTGATTGGAGCTTCTGTTTACATTCCGGATTTGAAGCGAGGAGCGGTTACTGATAAAAATGGAGTTTATTTTATTTCTAATCTTCCCAAAGGAAATTTTCTACTTGAGTGTAAGTTCATTGGCTATGGTACTTTGGTAAAGCCAGTTCAACTATCGGGGGCTATTGAGCTAGACTTACGTCTGAATAGTCTGGTGACAGAATTAAATGAGGTGGTCGTCACTGGCCTTAGTCACTCTTCCGAATTAAAAAGTAATCCAATCCCTGTTGTCACATTGGACAATCGCTTGTTGATGGAAAACTTATCCTCTAATCTGATTGATAATATTTCCAAGAAAGCAGGAGTGAATCAGATCAGTACCGGCCCGGCCATATCAAAACCTGTTATCAGAGGATTGGGTTACAACCGAATAATTTTGTTGAACAATGGAATTCGGAAAGAAGGGCAGCAGTGGGGCGATGAACATGGTATTGAGTTTGATGAGTTTTCTATTGACCGTGTGGAGATTGTAAAGGGCGCAGGAAGTTTGATGTATGGAAGCGATGGCATTGGAGGTGTAATCAATTTTTTGGCCGCCAATCCTGTGCCCACCGGCACCAT
>JANOLM010000522.1:0-6412 GCA_031419815.1 Bacteroidia bacterium | reverse complement strand
CACTTTCGCAACGAGTTTATTCAAAAGCTTGCATTGTCCATAACTTAAATCAGCAAGTACTAATAGGGTCAATATTAAGGTAACTCTTTTCAAGCTGCGATTCAGACAACCATAGCAAGCATTTGTCAACGTAAGGATTGCAGGTTTTTTTATAACAGTGGATTTAGGGCGATTAAAGCAGATTTATCAATCAAAAGTGGGTTTACCCTAAAAGAGATACCATACTACATTTGTAGTATTTTTATCGGAGACAGTGTTAAAAGTAAATAGTGAGCTATCCCGAAAAAATGTCAACAGCATTCAAAAGAGTAATCCCGTTACTGATGCTGGCTGCTGTGGTGGTCTTTGAAAGCAATGGCCAACATCCGGACCTCACCTTTGATCATTACAATGTCGAAGATGGCCTTTCACAGAGCACGGTCTGGAATATTTTCGAAGATTCGAAAGGCTTTATATGGTTTTGCACGCCTGACGGCCTTAATAAATTTGATGGCTATTCGTTTACCGTTTATCGTCATATAAAAGGTGACACAAACTCGATCAGTAGCAACCACCCTTTTTTTATCTTCGAAGACAGCGATGGCGACTTATGGATTGGCCATCGCGGAGGGCTAGACAAATATCACTATCGGCAAGATCGTTTCACTCAAGTATACCACCTACCTGAAGTCAACTCAGAAGAAGACGGTCTGCTTCCTTTACATGAATCCAGTGGCAGAGTATGGGCTTGGGATAGAAAGCGTGGAATTATAGGCTTCAACAGAATCACCCTAAAAGAAGAAATCATTCATGCTCTTCACGAAAAATATTTAAAAGATGTTAAGGCCTATTCGAGGTTCGGACAGACAATTGATGGAAAAGCATTTATAAGCACCACTAATGACGTGATGATCGTGTTTGACTTTAGCACCTTACGCTACTCATTTCTATTTAGTAAAATAGTAGACCCCGATTATCGCGGAATTTCAGCCACCAACAAGTTTGCCATAGACAGTCTTAATAATTTATGGATTCCCGGACAGGGCGGTCTCATTTATTTAGACACCAAAACATTAAAAAGTACTGAATACAAAAACAACCTCAACGAACAGTACTTCACATCTTGTGCCATAGACAAGAATGGAATACTGTGGATCGGCTCGTTTATCAATGGCCTATATTTACTGGACATCAAAACCAACACAGTCACAAATATTTCAAAGAAAAAATATAAAGAAAATGGATTGCTTTACAATTACATTGAGTCGCTGTTCACTGATTCTTCTGGCAATATGTGGATTGGCACGAATGGCTTTGGTATCCAGAAATTCTCGAAGCATAAAAATAAATTTGATCTCTTTGACCTGAAAATTGGAACCAACGTATTTGGAGCCAACTTGGTCAAAGCCATTGTCGAAGATGGAAAAGGGAATTTGTATGTAGGCACCTTTGGAAACGGTCTGTACGTTATCAATAAAATGGGTGAGGTCAGAAATTTTTCCGTTCCGGGAAATAATAATGCTACCGGATTGGCGATTGGCCCTGATCAGGATGTTCTTATCTCAAATGACCTGGGATTATTTATACTACGAAATAACATAATTCTTCCACTCCCGCTTCAGGCAAAAAAATATCCAGGCCACATCACCAGCATGACACAAACCAGCAGGCCTGAAGTTTTAATTACTTCTGATATTGGCATGCTTAGACTTACAAAAATTTATAATCAATACCAGTTAACTGTTATGTGGCCATTTGCCAACTTGCCCTTGACCAGGGTGGTGTTTAAAGATTCTAAAGAAAGAATCTGGATCGGCTCACAGCGATCATTTTATATGCTTACCAAAAATGATTCTACTCCACGGCTAATGGAGCACGTGACCAATAACTATGTAAAATCATTTTGCGAAGATGAGCGGGGCAATATCTGGATTGCAACATTAGGCGAACTGATATGCTATCATCCCGAAACGGGCAAGGCTGATTACCTGAATGAAAAAGATGGGTTTGCCAATACTTTTTTTTACGCAGCGTTGCCTGGCAATGATCATAACATATGGGTGAGCTCAAATCAAGGTTTGGCTTCTTATAACCCTAAACACAAAATCGTCAAAAATTACACGGTGCTGGATGGCCTGCAGTCCAATGAATTTAACACTGGTGCATTTTATAAATTGAAGGATGGTAGGCTTGCTTTTGGTGGGCTTAATGGCCTTAACCTTTTTGATCCTACTGCCATTCGTGAAAACCCTAACCTGCCAAAGATTGCTTTTACCAATTTTAGCGTAGACGATAAACCGTATGTGCTCGATACCTCCATCGTCTACAAGAAACAAATTGATCTTCTCTTCAAGCAAAATACTTTTTCGTTTGAGTTTTCAGGATTGGAATACACCTCGCCTAAAAGCAATCAATACATGTATATGCTGAAAGGCCATGATAAAGATTGGGTTCAGGGTGGTGATAGAAGATTTGTGCGTTACTCCCGGATAGCACCAGGGCAATATGAATTTAAAGTAAAGGCAAGCAATAGCGATGGTGTTTGGAATGAAAAATCTGCGGCCATAATCATTAACATTCTACCACCGATCTACCTGCAAACCTGGTTTATTATTTTCATATCTGTTTTGG
Source organism: Bacteroidia bacterium (assembly GCA_031419815.1). Lineage (GTDB taxonomy): Bacteria > Bacteroidota > Bacteroidia > Cytophagales > Cyclobacteriaceae > ELB16-189. The sequence continues at coordinate 3,802 of JANOLM010000522.1, read as the reverse complement.
CGGTAGCTATCATTGTTGTGATCAGTATCTGGATTGTGAAGGCTCGTTACCAGTCAAGGTTACGCCAACTTGAAGTCAATCATAAAATTCAGTTGGAACGAGAGCGAATCTCACGTGATTTGCACGATCACGTGGGGTCACAACTTACGTTCATTATTAATCAACTGGACGGGGGTCATCCGGAAATAATGATGAAGGAACAATTATCGGATGCACGCGATGCTGCCAAGCTAACCATGGGTAATCTTCGTGAAACGATTTGGGCCCTTCATCGCGAAACCATCACCGTAGTTGATTTTACAGACCGGGTGAAGGAATTTGCCATGAAGCAATTAAAATCAAAAAGAGGTATGCAGTTGGATTTTAATGAGCGATTAAATACCGACCACACGTTTAATCCATCAAAAGCATTAAACCTATTTAGAATTGCACAGGAGGTAATCAACAATGCCATTAAACATAGTGAAGGCAGCCTTCTCTCCATTACTATTGAGCAAGCGGATGGTTGTTTGAAACTACTGATTGCCGATAATGGAAAAGGATTTTCTGTTGACAGCCCTGAACAAAACGGTTACGGGTTACGGAATATAATTTTTCGAGCCAAAGAAATTGACGCAGCTTTTTTAATCTCCTCACTTCCCGGCAAAGGAACATCTATAACAGTAAGCGTGTCTCTGTCAACTTCATAAACGAATACGCTAAATGCATTATTCCCGAATGATAAATTAAAAGTCAATTTTACATCATGAGCCTGAAAGTTGGAATAGTAGATGATAAAACATACCTGCGTCAATCGCTGGCTGAAAAGATCAATCAATCGTCCAATGCCCAAGTGGTATTATTGGCAGAGAACGGAGAGGATTTTATCAAAAAATTAAAAGCCCTGCCACAACAAGATAGGCCGGGCATTGTGCTGATGGATTTGGAGATGCCGGTTATGGATGGCATTGAAGCCGTGTGCCTTGCAAAAGAAGAGTTTCCTGATATCGAATACCTCATGCTTACTGTATTTGATGAAGATGAAAAAATATTTGATGCACTGAAAGCCGGTGCATCCGGATACTTATTGAAAGATGAGAGCTTCGAAAATATTTTTGATTCCATGCTACAGGTGTTGAACGAAGGTGGGGTTCCCATGTCGCCCCGCATTGCGCGCAAAGCATTAGCCATGTTGCGCACAGCAAAAATGGCAAAACAGGAAACAAAGGTGGAAACCAATTTAACAGATCGCGAACTAGAAATTCTGGAGCTCATCGTGAAAGGTTTGAACTACCAGGAGATAGCAGAAAAATTAATCATCAGTCCCAACACTGTACGAAAGCATATTCAGAATATTTATGAAAAGCTGCACGTCACAACCAAACTGGCCGCGGTGAAGGTGGCCATTAAGAAGCGGCTGTTTTAGAAATCTGACACAACTTCATCTTCTGCTCAATCAATTGTTTTTCCAGGCTAGAAGTGGTGAGCGGCAACGCCCGTTGATAATGTGATTTCGCTCGTTGTTTATCGTCAATCTGTAAATAAAAATCGCCAAGAGCGGTTTGATATAGATAATGGCCTTCCAATCCATTGATCTTTTTCAACTCTTCTATCCCACGTTGAGCAGACTCTGCATAACCTGCTACAATCGCTTTATTAAGATCGACAATCTGCCCGGGCTTGATAGAAGAAAGCAATTGATACAAACTCAAAATTCGGGGCCAGTCCGTCTGCTCAAAGGTAGGTGCCAATGCGTGACATGCGGCAATGGCTGCCTCCAAATGATATTCACTCAGTTGGTCTCCACTGGCAGCGGCATTAAGATAGGATTGTCCTCGGACAATCAATTCCTTGTTCCAAAGCCTTCGGTCTTGATACTTCAATAAAATAATACTGCCATCATCAGCCAGGCGCGCATCCAGCCGCGAAGCCTGGAAACACATCAGTGCCAGCAATGCCCTTACCTTGGGAAGATTAGTACGTGCATGTTGAGTGAGCAACTTGCAAAGCCTGATTGCTTCAGCGCAAAGGTCTTGTCGTAATAAAAGTTCAGGATGTGAAGAGTTGTAACCTTCGTTGAACAATAAGTAAAGTGTATGGAGCACCGCATCAAGTCGCTCGGAGAGTAACTCTTCTGTAGGTGATTCCAATTCAATCTTCTCAGATCTGATTTTTTCCTTGGCTCGATACAAGCGCTTTGAAATGGTTTCTTCCGTGGTGAGAAATCCACGCGCAATTTCATTTACACTTAGTCCGCAAAGTGTTTTAAGTGTCAATGCAATTTGGGATTCGTAGGGAATGGCTGGGTGACAACACGCAAATATCATTCGCAACTGACTGTCTTCAATTTCATTTTCAAGAAACAAGTGTTGAACAGTTGGTGCCAGAGTCCACTCCGACTTCAATTCGCGCGCAAGCTCTCCTTCAATTTTCTTAAGTACTTGCTGTTTGCGCAAAAGATCAATGGCTTTATTTTTGGCTGTGCGATAAAGCCATGCCGATGGGTTATCGGGTATGCCTTGATACTTCCAGGTGTTCAATGCTTTCAGCAAAGCATCTTGTACAATGTCTTCCGCCAGTTCAATGTTTTGAAATCCTAACAGGCGCGTCAACACAGCGGCCATCTTGCCCGCCTCGTGACGGAAAAGATGGCCAGCCAGTTGTTGAACTTTTTCGTCAGGCAGCTCCACAGATTACATATCCATCTTTTGGACAGGCCGCACTTGCACTTTGCCATTAAAGATAAAATCAGGATAATCTTTTGTGAGAGCCACGGCATCATCCAGATCTTTTGCGTTGACTATAAAATAGCCACCGACCAATTCCTTGCTTTCCGCGAAAGGACCATCCGTAACTACTTGTTTCGGACCGGTCACAAATTTACCGCGGGGCTCAAGAGGCTCACCTCCTTCATAGCGCCCTTCCTTTCTAAGTTTTTCTACCCAGGCAAACCACTTTTGCATGTGGTTTTGCATGGCTTCGGGCGATTTCATTTCAGGGGCAATGTCGCTGCCTCCGTGAAAAATAAGCATGAACTTTTCCATTGTTATTAGTTTTTAGTTGAACATTATATCACGAAGACGAATGTGTTTTTAAAAACAGGACAGGTTCGATAAAATAATTTTTTAATCACCTCATCCCTGCCCTTCTCCTGAAGGAGAAGGGAGCTGGTCATCTCCACTTCTTACCCGGAATCTCAGAACGAAAAGTTTCCACACACTTTCGATCTTGCAAAGTCACATAGCACGTGCGGCCATCTTTTCCACCAAAGGTGATGTTGCTGACGTTCTTTCCCTTTAACTCAACCTCGCGGGCGATTTCTCCATCCGGGGTAACTATAACAATAGTGCCTTTGCCGTATCGGGATACATATAGGTTCCCTTCCAAGTCGCACTTCATTCCATCGAACCCAAAGTCAGGAAATTCTATTAAGAGTCGTTTGTTGCTGATACCTCCGTAATCATCCACATCAAACGCCCAAATTTTACGCTGCACGCTTTCATTCACATATAATATTTTTTCATCAGGACTTAATTCAATACCATTTGTGGTGCCCATATTTTCCGCTAGCAAAACCTCAACGCCATTAGTATCAATGCGCCAGAGTTTGCCAGTGCTTTCCTTCCAGTTAGGATCAGATGCAAAAAGTTGTCCTTTCTTATTGATGCATAAGTCATTCGGCTGATTGAATTGATCATTATGGCAATAGACGGAAACTGCTTTTGTCTTTTTATTGACCTTCAAAACATTGTGACCTGTGAAATCAGCCAACAATAAATTCTCATTCGCATCAAACATGATGGAGTTTGCAGTACTTCCCTCG
>JANOLM010000521.1:0-3255 GCA_031419815.1 Bacteroidia bacterium | reverse complement strand
AAGTAATATCACGAGCAATTTTGGAAACACCTATAATGTTTCCCATCCGATCTTTCAGTGGAGAAACAGTAAGTGAAACATGAAATTGTTCGCCATTTTTTTTAATTCGAACCGTTTCGTAGTGATCAATAATTTCGTTATTGCGTATTCTCTCAAGAATCTTCTTTTCCTCGTGATGGTATTCCTTTGGAATTATCAAAGAAATATTTTTACCTACAGCTTCTTCTGCAGTATATCCGAACATTTTTTCACCACCCTTGTTCCAACTTCTTATGGTTCCATCCAGTGATTTGCTGATAATTGCATCATCTGAGAATTCTACAATCGTAGCCAAGTGTCCAAGATACGCTTCCCTTTCTTTGTCGTAAGAGACAAGCTCCTTGGTGGCAATGCTTAACTCTGTCACTAGTTTTTCTTTCTCTTCTTTGTGAAAGGCAACTTCTTTGAGAGCAATGCTTAACTCATCCGCATCCGATTTTTTGCTTTTAGTCATATCCTGCTTTCAACAAAGTTGTTTTGCTTTAAAAATGAAGTATAACTTGTTTTAAGAAAGTTCTTCGATATCATTCATTTAAGATTCTGTAAATGATCAATTTTCCACTGTCAGTACAAAATTTTCTTTGGCGGGTTGTGAAATAGTATCAGCCTGCTCGTCCGGCAAATTTTGTGAGATAAGGGTAAGCGAATGTTTAATTACTTTTTTTAGTTGTGAAAATGCAGAGGGCTTCTGTATAAAGTAGTGCGCTCCATTTTCATAAAGCATATCTGCCATCTTCTTATGAAATGATGTGGTGAAAATAATTACGGGAATCTGTTTTAGTCTTTTGTTGACCTTCATTTCTGTCAGGCACTCAGAGCCGCTTTTGCGAGGCATATTAAGGTCGAGGAAAAGGACATGAGGAATTTCGTTCGTTTCATTTGTGAGTAATTGCATGAGTTGTTCCCCGTCACGCACGGCTGTAAGCTGCGTGGGAAATAGAAATTCATCTAATGCTTCTTTAAAAAAGATGCAATCGTCTTTATCATCATCCGCGAGCAGGATATGGAGCGGAGCATGTTGTTTAAGTTTCATGACAACCAATTTAAATTCTGCAAAAGCAATGCGCAGTAATTATTAAATAAAAATTGTTTATGACCTTTTTTTCCCTCTTAAGGAAGATATGCATGAAGTCCCCTTAAAAAAACGTGCCAAGGTTAATTTTGCGAACTCTCAAGAAGCAGAATTCACTAAGTGTAAATATAAACATATAGTAAAGGTAATCTCTATAAACTTTGCCTTTGACCACCTCACCTTGAGACCTTCGTTTCTAAGTTTTAAGCGCAGCTGCCAATTTTTTTAATTTACCTGCAATTTTGCCGGGAGACATAACGAAATCAACAAAGCCCAAAGCCTGAGCAGTAAGAGGCATGTGGGGCACTTCGGCAGACATGTCCTGGGCAAAGGTTATTCCTCCTTTTGCTTTGATCTGCTTGCATCCCTCTGTACCATCGCCATTATATCCGGATAGGACAATGCCTATTGCACGGCTGCCCATTGCCTCTGCTAAAGAAGCAAAAAATACATCTATCTGCTTATTCCTATAAGAGCGTGGTGAGATGACTTTGAAGATATAGTTTTCAATGAGAATATCTGCGCCCGGAGGAATCACATATACGTGATTCCTCCGTATCGGCATCTTCATGGCAGCCACGATTACTGGCATTTTCGTATGACGAGACAAAATTAGAGCTAACTGGCTATAGGCGCTGGGATTCATGTGAGAAATAATGACAAAGACCATACCTGTATTAGACGGCAAAGCATCCAAGAAAGCCGTGTATGCTTTAAGCGCTCCAGCTGAGCCGCCCACACCTACGATAAATTTAGGATGTAATTCGCCCATGCGACTTTCCAGATTTCATCAATTACTCCTAATTTATCTTTTGCTTGATTTTACATCAATACCGCTACTTACTTTCTTTTTCGGATCAGCCGTTGGGATAGCTTCAGTTTCCATTGGTTCTAAGAAGATTCCATCATCACTCAAAATCAATTTGTGTACATCACTGGAGTGACCTGTGCCGCGAGATTTAACAATGTAGAGTCCGCGAATACGTTTTTTACCCACATTTTCTTCCAATTCTCTAACTACAATCCAAGTGTCTATCAAAGAAGATACACCAATTTCACCGCTCGTGTCATTTTGTGCGGATGAAGAAACAAGACTCGTAAAAAATCCGGTTATGCCTTGGGTTTTTAAAACATCAATCATGCGGGTAATCATCGAATGAACTTCACGTGGGCTTCCCTCTCCAATAAGACTTGTCAGGGGATCTATCACAACAGATTTTGGTTTAAACTCATCAATGGTCTTATATAAATCGAGTAAATGCTTCTCTAAACCAACAAAGGTAGGTCTGGTGGACACAATCTTTAAGAGTCCTTTTTTTATCAAAGGTTCAAATTTAAAACCTATGGATTGCATGTTTTGAACAAGTTGCCCGGCTGATTCTTCATAAGACAAGAAAAGACATCGCTCTCCGCGCTTACATGTTTCTATTGCAAATGCAGCAGCTAAGCTTGTTTTTCCGGTACCCGCAGTACCTGAAGCAAGCACGGTGCTGCCTTTGGTGTATCCTACACCCTTAAACAATTTATCAAGCGATAGAATTCCAGTTGAAACTCTTTTGGATGTTCCCGGTTGATCAAGTCCTGCTGAAGTGATAGGAATTACGGATAGTCCATCGTTATCTATAACAAATGGATATTCGTTTGTTCCATGATTTGAACCACGATATTTTATCACACGAATTCTACGAACGGAAACTTCTTCGCTAACTCTGTTATCGAGAAGAATTATGCAATCCGAAATGTACTGCTCCATGCCATGATGAGTATAAGAGTCTTGTCTCGGTTCGCCAGTAACAATTGCGGTAACTTGTTTTTCTTTAAGCCATCCGAAAAGCCTTTTTATCTCTAAACGAAGAATGCCATTATCTGTGATGCCTGCAAAAAGGGATTCAATAGAATCTAAAACAACACGTTTTGCTTTAACGGAATCAATGGCATGTTCCAGGCGAACCAGCAGTCCTTCAAGATTAAAGTCTTTCTCCTGAATATCTCTGTTCTCCAGAATGACATGTTCAAGCACAATCCTTTTTTGTGAAACAAGCCCTTGTAAATTCAGGTTGAGCGAAGCCACATCTTTATAAAGTTCATCTGGTGTCTCTTCAAAGGACATCAATACGCCTGGCTCGTTGTAATCGGTCACACCC
>JANOLM010000520.1:0-3294 GCA_031419815.1 Bacteroidia bacterium | reverse complement strand
AAAAAATAAACACCTTAAGATTGAGGTAGAGACACGTAATTTGAATGAAGTGCAACAGGTATTGAATGCAGGCGGTGTTGATGTTATTATGTTGGATAACATGAATGTAACCGATATGAAAAAAGCAGTTACCTTAATTGCCGGCCGTTGCAAAACAGAAGCTAGCGGAGGAATAACAGAAAACAATTTACGGGCGGTTGGGGAATGTGGAGTGGATTTTATTTCTGTTGGGGCATTGACCCACTCTACAAGGAGTCTGGATTTAAGTCTTAAGAGTATCAATCAACTTTAAACGGGAAACATTACTTAAAACTTTGCATACATGACACGTTCGTTACTCATAATTGTTTTTAGTTTAATTCTTTTTCAGGCCGTAGCACAAGAGCAAGCGGATAAAGATTCTGTTCGCAGGTTGGATGAAGTGGTAGTGAAGGCATTTGCATCGGAGCGCGTATTGAGTGAGGTGCCAGCCGCAATAGCAGTCATCGACTCAATCGAATTGACCCGGTTCAATAACACCTCTTTGTTACCTGCCCTCAACACAGTTCCTGGTGTTCGCATGGAAGAACGTTCGCCAGGAAGTTATCGCTTGTCCATTCGCGGCAGCACACTGCGATCGCCTTTTGGTGTGCGAAATGTAAAAGTGTATTGGAATGGTTTGCCTCTTACTGATGGAGGCGGGAACACCTACCTCAACAGTTTGGATTTTAATTCAATCAACAACATTGAAATCATTAAAGGGCCCGGTGCAAGTTTATACGGTGCCGGAACTGGTGGCGTGGTGCTGTTGAATTCTTTATTGAAAAGAGGAACAAACCTGACAGCAGAATATACAGGAGGCAGTTATGGGTTGAACAGGTTTAGGGGATCATATGAAGTTGGAAAAGAAAACAGTATTCTAAAAATGTCCATTGCCCAACAGCATTCCAGTGGTTATCGTGAACAAACAGCAATGTCCAGACTGGCTTCACAGATTGAAGGGATTACGGCCATCAGTAAAAAAAGTACCTTATCAGGAATATTTTTTGTGTCTCGTTTAAATTATGAAACTCCCGGGGGTCTCACTAAAGCCCAATATGATTTGGATCCGCGACAAGCACGGCCCGCTACGGCCACTCAACCCGGTGCAGTTGAACAGATGGCTGCGGTTGAAAATAATACTTCTTATCTCGGCTTTGTTCACCATATACACTGGAACGAAGCATGGGTTACACGCACCGGCATTTACGGTTCATTCACCCAGTTTAAAAATCCAAGTATTCGGAACGTTGAAGTGCGCGCGGAAAACAACGTTGGCGGCAGAAGCGAAACGCAATACAGGTTTAATAAGACAAACTGGCAAGGTAAGATTACCATGGGGGGCGAGTTTCAATATTTCTATTCACCAGTGGAAGTGTATGGCAATGACAAAGGATCTCCGACTAACATTCAAACGATCGATACGCTTACCTCAAGGGCACTGCTTGGTTTTGCGCAAGCGGAATTGGATTTGCCCAAACAATTTTATCTGACGATAGGGGGTAGTTATAATTTTTTGAAGTATCACTTCGAACGATCGGCCCCGGCAACTGTCATTCAAGATCGCAAGTTTGATCCTCAGTTTTCTCCGCGCATTGCATTGCTAAAGAAAATTAAGTTAAAAAAAGTGAAATATCCGTTTTCAGTTTATAGTAGCGTTAGCCATGGATTTTCACCCCCATCATTGGCGGAAGTCAGACCTTCAACTGGCAACTTCAACAATGATTTGAACCCTGAGCGAGGAGTTAGTTATGAGGTGGGCATAAAAGGAAATGCCTTTCGAAGCTTGATTTTTGACTTGACAGCTTACAATTTTCAATTGCGTGAAACGATCGTCATTCAGCGTACGCCCGATAACGCAGATTATTTCATCAATGCAGGAAAGACATCGCAAAAGGGATTTGAAGCTAAGGTTTCGTGGGAACCCTTTCTGACAAACAAAAGTATCGTTTCATCTTTTCGATTTTGGAGCAGTTACTCTTTAAACGATTATTACTTCAAAGACTACATCAACGATGCGAAAGATTTTTCAGGAAAACGCTTGACAGGAGTTTCTCCCAATGTTGCGGTAGCGGGAACGGATATTATGTTGCTAAATAAATTTTACACCAACATAACCCTTACCTATGTCGATCACGCTCCACTCAACGATGCCAACAGTGAATTTGCTTCCGAGTATTTTTTGATGGGCGCCCGGGCTGGCTACAAAGGACAAATTAAAAGACTTCCAATCGAAATCTTTGGTGGAGTGGACAATCTACTGGATGAGCGTTATAGTTTAGGCAATGACTTGAATGCATTTGGTGGTCGCTACTATAATGTTGCTGCCGGGAGAAATTTTTATTTTGGGATTAGGATAAACCTGCCACAGCCGTAAGATCGTGTTTATTCAAATTTCGCAGTCTGGATTTTAGATATAGAGTTACCTAAGATTGGATGAAAGTATTATTAGGAAATCCAAAGAATTTAAACTTTCTGTAACTTCGTCAACGCAAACCCCCAATTCTATGAAAATCTTACAATTCACCTTAAGAACGGCTGCTGCCCTGTGCTTTGCTTTCATCATGTCGTCTGCTTCTTGCAGTCTATTTGATAAGGTAGAGGATATCACCTTTGAGGCCAAACTCCCTTTAGAGTTTTTGGTTAACGAAACCGCTGTAAGTCAAAATCCAGTAACCTACAGCAAATCCCAAACCTTGGATGCCGCCCAAAATGCGGATGTGGCTAAATACAAGGATAAGATCAAAGAAATTAAAGTGAACAAGATTACTTATGTTATTTCAGACTACTCGGCATCAGGCGCTGTAGTTACGTTTAGCAATGGATTGCTTTCTGTAGCATCGTCTGGCAAGACAATTGCATCGGCCACCTCTGTTAATCTGCAAAGTACGGCTGAGGCAGAGTTGACTGCCGACACAGCAGGGTTCAACGAACTGGCACAACTTTTAAAAGCCGATAAAAGTGAGACGATAAAATTAGGCGGCACGTTTTCAAAAACACCGGTAGCGTTTAAAGTCACCGCGTATTTCCACACAACTATTACTGCAGGAGTATTATAAGGGAATCCCTAAAAACCTTGCCTTTGACCACCTCAGTCAAAAGGAGTTTTTAGAAATGCCCATACTAAGCTTAATGTTCCCGGAAAAAATGCCTGCAGTAATAGTTGTGTGAAAATACGCGGTGACTTTAAACGCTACCGGTGTTTTTGAAAACGTGCCGCCTAATTTTATCGTCTCACTTTTATCAGCTTTTAAAAGTTGTGCCAGTTCGTTGAAC
>JANOLM010000519.1:0-4714 GCA_031419815.1 Bacteroidia bacterium | reverse complement strand
TTTGGCGACCTCATTCAATACTATCCCTTCCGCCATGAAGATCGTACTAAGTTTTATTTAGTTAAGGAGATAAATGAAACGATGCCTTTTGTTCAGATCAAAGGCAAGATCATCAACATGGGTATTGCGGGTGGAGGTTTCAAGAAACGGCTTGTTGCTTCTTTCACAGATGGAACCGGTGAACTTGAGCTCGTTTGGTTTCAGGGCATCAACTGGGCGTTGGAAAAAATAAAGCCAGGCGTTGAGTATGTTATTTTTGGAAAGCCTAATCGTTTTGGCAAAACACTTTCGATCGCTCATCCCGAAATTGATTTGCTAAGTTCAAAAAGTGAGCAGGGTGGATTTCCTGCCCGTCCGGCAGGCGGGCTTCAACCTGTTTATTCACTCACCGAAAAACTGAAGACCCGGCACATTGATAGCAAATTGATTTCAAAACTTCAACAAGAAATTTTGCGGGCAGCACAACCACACATTCGCGAAACGTTGCCGGATGCTATTTTGAAGAAACGTAATTTTTTATCTAAGAAAGCAGCTCTGCTAAACATCCATTTTCCCCAAAGCCTTGAACTGTTAGCACAGGCACAACAGCGGTTGAAGTTTGAAGAGTTGTTCTTTATTCAACTTCAATTGTTGAAGCTGAAATTAGTACGCCAGGAGAAATTTAAAGGTCAGGTTTTTAAGAATACAGCCATTCTCACCTCTTTTTACAAAGATCATTTGCCATTTCCGCTTACGGAAGCGCAAAAGCGCGTAATCAGAGAAATTTATAGTGATATGAAGTCGGGTAAACAAATGAGCCGGCTTTTACAAGGCGATGTAGGCAGTGGAAAAACTATTGTAGCCTTCATTTGCATGTTGCTTGTGATTGGCAGCGATGCCCAGGCAGCCTTGATGGCACCTACAGAAATTCTGGCACAGCAACATTTTTTTAATTTAAAAAAATATGCGGATCGGGTTGGCCTATCCATCGCATTGCTAACAGGCTCCACAAAAAAAAGTGCGCGAAAGATTTTACATGCACAACTACAAAGTGGCGAACTAAAAATTTTAGTGGGCACACATGCGTTGCTCGAAGACGAAGTTCAGTTTAATAATCTCGGTCTGTCTGTGATTGATGAGCAACATCGGTTTGGTGTTGCCCAGCGTTCGAAGCTGTGGCAAAAAAATTCTGGATTGTATCCACATGTATTGGTCATGACGGCCACTCCCATTCCACGCACACTTGCAATGACATTATATGGTGATTTGGAAATTTCTGTGATCGATGAATTGCCGAAGGGAAGAAAGCCGATAAAAACATCTCATAAATTTGATTCGCATCGCCTGCAGGTGAATGGATTTTTAAAATCGCAAATCAATGAAGGCCGGCAAGTTTATATTGTCTATCCGTTGATCGATGAATCGGAAAAATTGCAACTCAAACATTTGATGGATGGCCATGAAAGTGTCACCCGGGCTTTCCCCGATTTGCCCATCAGCATTTTGCATGGCAAGATGAAACCTGAAGCAAAAGATTTTGAGATGGCGCGTTTTGTAAAAGGCGAAACAAAAATAATGGTGGCCACTACCGTAATTGAAGTAGGTGTGGATGTGCCTAACGCTTCCGTGATGGTGATTGAAAATGCCGAACGTTTTGGGCTCTCGCAACTTCATCAATTGCGCGGTCGGGTAGGCCGTGGAGCCGATCAATCATATTGTATTTTGATCACCGATTATAAACTGGGTGCCGAATCTAAAGTGCGCATTGAAACCATGGTGCGCACCAACAACGGTTTTGAAATTGCCGAAACAGATTTGAAACTTCGCGGCCCTGGCGACTTAATGGGCACACAACAAAGTGGTTTGCTGGACCTAACCATTGCAGACCTTAGTAAAGACCAGGCAATTCTTCAGGAGGCGAGGGATGAAGCTATAAGCATCCTTGAAAAAGATCCTGAACTCAATCTCCTTGAAAATAAAGCCATCAGAATCCAGGTAGATTCCATTAAAAGGACAACTGTGAATTGGAGCAGGATTAGTTAGGACTTGGGGATTAGGCCTTAGAACTTGGGCCTTAGGTCTTACGCCTTAGATATCCAGTAGAGACTGCGATCACTGTCTATGTCCTAGGTCCCAATGCCTTTTGTTTCCGCTGGGTAGTTTTTAAGACTTCAAATAGGAATTACTTTTGGCCTGCCTGCCGAAGCTTTTCGCGAAAAGACCTTGGAGGACTCACTGACCCAGGAATGGTTATACAAACTTTGTTGCTGGCCTTGGCCTAGCGCGGAGAATTTGAAATGCACCCTGCTTGTATTTAACAAGTTTGTTTATTATATTTTAACTATTTTTGTTTCAAACAAGACTGTTAATTATGTCTGAAAACCCTTTCAAATACGGTGAGATAGTGGGAGGCTCATTGTTTTGTAACCGCCAAAAGGAATTGAAGCGCCTGCACCAGGCCTTCAAAGATGGCCAGAACATTATACTTATCTCACCGCGCAGGTGGGGGAAAAGTTCTTTGGTAAACCAAGCTATCGCAACGCATAAAACCAAACTTATTCCTGTCACTTTTGATTGCTTCGGCATTAAAAGTGTGGATGACTTTTTTCAGCAATATTTAAAAGCTTGTTTGCGTGCCACGGGTTCAAAAGTATCGCAAGCACTCGATCAGATTGGCGATTATGTGGGAGGGATGTCTTCATTCCTCTCCTTTTCAGCGAGTGAGGCCGGAGAAATGAAGATTGGTGTCTCGCTGCCAAAAAACTTTAAGGACTTCTCTATGATTTTGGATATCCCCAATAAAATAGCAAAGAAAAAAGGGCTTCCGGTTGTTGTTTGTGTGGATGAATTTCAAAAACTAAACGAGGTACAAGGAGGAAAAGAGCTACTTGAATTGCTTCGTTCGGTTTGGCAAAAACATACCAATGTTTGCTATTGTCTCTATGGAAGCAAGCGGCACTTAATGAACCTGTTATTTAATGCAAATGGCCAGCCGTTTTACCGATTTGGTGAAACTATTTTTCTTGATAAAATACCAGCCGATGAGTGGGGGCCTTTCATAAAAGAGACTTTTCATGATTCAGGTTTGGCCATCAGCATAGATGTCGCTAAAAAAATCGTTGTGCTGGCAGAGGCACATTCCTATTATGTTCAATTACTTTGCCGCACAACATGGGACTTTACAACCAAAACAGTAAAAGCGGAAGATGTTGACGATGCCTATGCCCAGGTTATCAACGATCAGCTTTTGTTCTTTAGAAGCCAAACGGATCGGCTAACAAAATATCAGGTAAACTACATAAAAGCCCTTGTTGTTGGGGAAACAAAAATGACTTCAAGCCGGGTAACGAAAGATTATGATTTAGGAACAGCCCCCAACATCAAGCGAATAGAAACTGCATTGAAGGATGCCGAAATTATTGATTATACGGGTGACACTCCCGCGTTTTGTGAGCCGTTCTTTGCCCCGCTATTCAAAAGGCATTTTATGGATATTTAGTGATTAATTAATTGCGCTGACTAGGGTGTCGTCAGGTCTTGGAATCCCGTCAGGTCTTCCCCTGTGCCAGTCATGTCGGAAGATTGACGGCACAAGAGACTCCCCTTTGCCAACTGCCTGTTGCCAACTGCCTACTTTTTTAGGCAAGGACAATAAACAAAATTTCCCGTGCGGTTTGTAGCAAAACTTAACATCGCGGAGACTTGACACAATTTGCAACTCCCCTTTGCCTACTGCCTATTGCCTTCTTGCCCATTGCCTACTTTTAGAGATGGTTACCAAACTCATGTGATTTATATGTAAGATTTGACCGCTAAAATGACATTTTTATATTATTTTCGGCACTTGCTGTTTCAATCCTAGCCTGCACAGGGGGTTTATCTGGTAGAAATTGCACAGGGGAAAGAGCGAGGATCGAAGCGACTGGTTGTGAAATAATAATTCAAAATTCAAGGTTCAAAATTGAGTGAGCCTTTAATCTTGAATTTTAATCTTGGAATTTTGAATTTATTAAACCAATAAGGCCATGAAAATCAGCAAACAGTTGAAGTGGGTTTTGGTGATGTTAGTCGGATTAACCACCGGGTTAAACGCCCAAAACGTAAGCACACGCACCAATGAATTTGAGGTGGATCTCAGTGACGCTAAAAAGTTAGTGAACTCCACTGTTCCAGTCATTAACTGGATCACCCCTGTCGCAGAAACAAATTATGCACAGGAGAGTAAGTATTCCATCAAGTTTGAGATCGTCTCGTCCATCGATATTAAAAACATCACGATTTCTATTAAGGAAACAGTGGAAGCTGCTTCACGAGGCACGCAAACTATTTTGCCCAAAGAGGACGAGAAGATGCACGCTGTGATTGAAAGAAACCTCACCCTGATGGAAGGAGAAAACCTTTTGGAGATTGTAGCGGAAAATAAGGATGGTGTTAAAACAGTAAGCCATAGAAAAGTACACATTGGTGCTGTTAGTCTGGCCGATGCCTCCAAGCTTAACCGCACAGACTACGCGCTGATTTTCGCAACGGATCAATATGAGAATTGGACGGATCTCGTAAACCCGGTATTCGACTCGCGCACCATAGCGGAAGAGTTGAAGAAAGTGTACGGTTTTAAAGTGGACATGGTGGAGAATGCTTCGCAGTCGGAGATTCTTAAAAAACTCAGAGACTATGGCGAAAAGAAATACCAACCTCTTGATCAGGTGTTCATCTTTTTTGCAGGCCATGGCAC
>JANOLM010000518.1:0-3394 GCA_031419815.1 Bacteroidia bacterium | reverse complement strand
ACCCATTCAATGTTGGCAATCAAACGGGACAAAAAAAGCAGATTTGCCACTATACATATAAACGTGAAGTATGAGTGTGGATAATTATCTACAGAATCCCACTCGACAATGCCCACTTTGAGAAGTTTGCACAAAACCTTTATTTCAGAATAACAAAGCAAACTTTTGGCCATTAGTCTCTCAATACCTACTAAAATTTAGAGGAGCAATTTTATCAAATGACTAGTTTTTTACTATTTTTGACTAAACCTTAAACTTATTAATTATGTCAAAAGGACAAGACAAAAAAAAGGAAACTAAGAAGCCGGCCACGAAAACCTTAAAGGAAAAGCGGGCTGAGAAGCAAGTTAAAAAAGCAAGCAGAAGTTAATTCCTTCATTTGTTCCAGCCCCGCTGTGGTGGGGTCGGAACAAATTTTCAAACTTACATTCTAATCAATTGAGGCCACTCTTATCTTAAAGGCTTACCCTACTATTAAGTATTTAGAGCTCCGCCCCATTCCACCGCATTAGGATACAAGGCAAACACTAATTTTTTCTTGGTTTGTGTTATCCGGTTCTTACTTAATAATAATTTTCTAAGGGGGACACCTCAAAAGTGTAACTATATTAATTACACACAGTCTTTAGGGTTGCAACCAGCCTCATTTCAACAATTGTCTTTCTCGGTTTTTACTTAAAATTCAGGCTGAATATGGCATAACTATTCTTTGGCTACCTTTTAAAGAGGCTTCAATCGTTTGCATGTAAAATATTTTCTTAATTTAGCCAACGATGCTGGTAAACTCTGATTTTGATCTTCCAAATTCAAATACCGTTTCCTCGGCAAAAGGCTCATTTACAGATGAGGTGCTCTGGAGCAGTTTCAAAGCTGGTAATGAATTGGCTTTGTCCATGCTTTATAAAAAACATGTTCAATGTCTCTATAATTATGGAATGCACACCTGCCGAGATCATGATTTGGTCATGGACTGTCTCCAGGATTTATTCTTCACGTTGTGGAACAAGCGAGTAAGTTTAGCGAATGTTCAGGTTGTTAAGCCATATCTCTTTACCTCATTCCGTAGGATTTTGATTCACCAAATTGTTGAGATGCGGAAGAAGTCATCTTCCTCTGCAGATCACGCTATCGCTTTTGAATTCATGCCCTCAATTGAGTCTATACTCATTGAAGATGAAATAAAGACAGAGCAATCGAGTAGACTAAAGAATTGCATTCAATCCCTGACCAAAGGCCAACGAGAAGTTATTTACTTAAAGTTTTATAACGAATTAACCTATCACGAAATCGCTGAGATTACGGAGTTACAGGTTGACTCCGTTTATAATTTAGTTTCAAAGACCATCGAAATACTTCGCAAAAAGTTGCAGATAGCGAAGCCACATATTCCCCTGCCTTAAACCTGAATTCAGCTATTCATCGCTGTTTTTAAAAAATAATTGAAATATTTTTGCCGGAAGTGATGAGAAAACCAATCCACTCTTCTCTTATAGGGGCAATCCAACAAACGATTGTGAAAAAAGGTTTTGAAAAATTATCGGAATTTCTCAGTCAATGACTTCGCCATGGATGAATATTTTCAGTCCTGGGTTCTTCATCCGGATGAAAATACAAATGCGTTCTGGAATTCCTGGAAGCAGCGCCACCCTGAAAAGGGCGATGAAATAGAAGAGGCGCGCAACATTTTAAATAATTTTGTCCTTCCCAGTTACACCCTTTCTCCGGAAAATATATCT
This sequence comes from Bacteroidia bacterium, assembly GCA_031419815.1. Taxonomy (GTDB): domain Bacteria; phylum Bacteroidota; class Bacteroidia; order Cytophagales; family Cyclobacteriaceae; genus ELB16-189. The sequence continues at coordinate 1,658 of JANOLM010000518.1, read as the reverse complement.
GGCCTTTGGAAAAGGATTCAACAATCCAATAGCCTAAATAACACCAAGAAAAGCTTACCATTTTCACCAATCTATCGCTGGTATTGGGCAGCAGCAGCTGTTCTGGTGTTGGCCATTACAGTTTCACTGTGGACATCCACTACCAATCAATTGGAATACCGCACCCAATTTGGTGAGACTAAAACTGTTGTTCTGCCGGACAGCTCAACCGTCATTCTGAATTCCAATTCGAGAATCGTATTTGATAAAAACTGGGGACAACTAGCCTCTCGGGAAATTTGGCTTGAAGGCGAAGCTTATTTTTCTGTCGTTCATAAGCAAGATCATCAGCCGTTCAAGGTAAGTACCCCTGATGGTATTGCAGTAGAAGTGCTGGGAACAACATTCAATGTCTATCACCGCCTTGTTGAAACAAAAGTTGTGCTCAACACAGGACAAATAACCCTCAGTTTTCCAGTAGACAAAAAGGAGAAAAAAATCCTCATGAAGCCTGGCGAACTTGTGGAGTATAAGAAAAACAAATACAGTAAGCGCGTAGTAGATCCCAACATCTATGCTGCCTGGACAGAAAAGAAAATCATTCTTAATCAAACTACGCTTCAGGAAATGATACGCATGGCGAAAGATAATTTTGGGATTGAAATCGAAGTGGAATCGGAAAAAATGATGAGGCAAACAGTTTCCGGCTCAATGCCTATTGGAGATGCAGAGAGCTTTGTAAATCAGGTGGCAAGAGCTTTTCAATTAAAAGTCGTGCATAAGAATAATAAATTTTTATATAAAGAATAGCCCGTAAAAAATCTTATAACCTAACCAAAATTACTCATGCGAAAGCTCTACTTTTTAATCGGTGTCTGTAGCCTGGTATCCCATCAGGCTTTACCCCAGTATGATGAAGTTTATGCCTCCACGCCTAAACAGGAGTCAGCCGACCTTCTCCGGGTGGAATCTTATTCTTTGAAAAACGGTTTAAGCCTATTGGAAAAAAAATTCAATATTTCCATTGCTTACAAAGACAAGTGGGTTGAGAACATAACAGTTCAGAAGAGAACCAGTGATTTTTCAACGGTGGAAGAAGCACTAGATGAATTACTAAGCGATACTGACCTCTACTACGAAAAAGCAGGTACAGGATTCTATGTAATTTCATTGAAGAGTATTCGAAGAACCGAAGGAGTTCAAAGCGCATCACTACTGAAGCTACCAGAATTGTTGCTCGATTTTTCTCCAGCACATACCATTTTGTTTGATGGCAATCAGTTGTCTTCCTTTACCCATAAGGAGTCTATTGAGTTTGCCATAATAGTAAGCGGAAAAGTAACCGATGAAAACGGTGTAGGCTTTCCTGGTGTTAACGTGCTGGTAAAAGGAACAACACAAGGAGCCTCGACAGATGCCGATGGTAAATACACCCTGTCGGTGCAAGATGAAAATGCGATACTCATTTTTTCATCGATTGGTTATACTACTCAGGAAGTAAGCGTTGGTTCAAGGACTAGCATTGACATTTCTATGGTAGCAGACATAAAATCATTAGAAGAAGTTGTAGTAACTGCATTGGGTATCAAAAAAGAAACAAAAAGATTAGGATATGCAACCTCCAGTGCAACGCCCGATCAAATTACTGAAAATCGTACCACGAATTTTATAAATGGGTT
>JANOLM010000517.1:0-4302 GCA_031419815.1 Bacteroidia bacterium | reverse complement strand
GGAGTTGAGATTAATCCACCACCACTTTTATTAGAAGGATTGTTTGATCCTCCTGAGGAGTTTTCACTTCCGGTAGAACCATTTCCGGTAGTCCCGTTACCTGTTTGGCCAGCACTTTGGTCTGTCTTTTTTTTATCTTTTCCACTAAAAAGTTTATCAATTGCTTCGCCAGCCTTTTGATCACCTTTATTTTTGAGCCTGTTTAATACTTGTGCTTGAGCTGTGGAGATGCTAAGAGCAACGGATGCTGCAAGCAAGAACGCATAATGCTGTTTCATATGCAGGATGTTAATGTGAATATAAAGTTACGTAAATTTCATTACTAATTTGTGTGACCTTCATCTCGCAAAAAAGCAAGCGATTGTTATAAAATTTAAATGAATAAAACTCCTGTACCCTTCAACTTTGTATTGGAATATCTTTCGACATTGGACGTTGTGATTCGCCCTATTTTTGGATGTCATGCCATTTATACGAGCAATAAAATTGTCTTGATCCTGCGTAATAAAAAAGACTTTCCAAAGGACAATGGAGTTTGGCTTGCCACAATACTTGAACATCATGAAAGCCTGAAAAGTGATTTTCCTTCCATGCGGTCTATCTCATTATTTGGGAGCGGTCCTTCCGGTTGGCAAAATCTTCCAGTTGATGCGGATGATTTTGAAGAGTTGGCTATCAAGGCGTGTCGATTAATTTTAAAAGGCGATCCTAGAATTGGTAAGGTGCCCAAACCTAGTGTTAAGTTAACCGTGAAATGTTAATAGTTAATCGTAAAAGTCACTGGAAAATCAGATAGCCTCCGCAAAGATTAACCGTCATATTACAATTAACATTACACTAGATCTAGAATGGTATCTAAAAGATGAAAATATATGTTTAGGTATTTTAACTTGCGCAGCTATGAAAATTGAAAAGTATAGTGTCTTGTTCCTCATTCTTGGTTTGTTTTTCAGCTCATGCAAAGAGGTTTCCTTCAAAGAGCCACAACCGGCTGGTGTTATCGCGTTAAATTCTATCCCTGAAAAGCTTCACGGCTGGTATCTGGCAACTGACAACGGCACCAAAGAAGATGCTGACACTTTAATCATTGAATCCTGGGGTTATCATTTCAAAGACAAAGATGATAAAGACTGGCTGGGACGTGGAACATTGAGTGATTCCCTTGTTGTCAAGTTCTATCAAGACTATTACTTCGTCAATTTCCGTTCAGGCAATCAATGGGTCTTGCGGCTGGTCAAACAGAAACCATCGGGAACTATTGAATTCCTGGCGATCAATATAGAGGACGATGCTAAGCGAAAAGAAATGCTTAGAAAAATGTCCAGAAAATTTAAGGTCACCGAGATCAAAAAAGAGTCCGACACCTTTTATCAGATTAATCCAACAAAAGGCCAACTCATGCAACTCATTCAAGAGGGTTACTTCACGGGAATTGAGTTGAGTAAGATTAAGTAATCAAATAATTTTTGAGATGCCCAAATAAAAAAAAGGGATCCATCTTTTCGATATATCCCTTTTTATTAAAGGGGTGAAAATGTTACTTAGTTATTTTTCTTTTTCTTCAACAAACCATTCAGCTTTTTTTGTAAAAGCTTTTGTGCTTCCTCCTGTGTGTTGGTCTTTGTACTGTCTTGTGGTGTTTGAGTTTGAGTGCTATCCTTTTTTGGCTTGAGAATACTATTGACAATGTCTTTGGGTTTAGTTCCTTCTATTGCTTGCTGAATGACTTCCTTACCTTTTTCCTCTGCCTTCTGGGTAACAGCCTCTTTCACCGCTTCTTTAGCTTGTTGTTTTTGCTCCTGTGCTAAAAGTGTCGTTTTAGGATTCGTATAAGTACCACCAACACCAATCGTTAGAGGGATTTCTGAAGTGGAATTATTGGTTCCCGCATATTGGTTAACCAAGCTGTTAAACTGAGCACCCAACTGACCAGCCGGCACCATCATCTTTAGTGAATAATCAATCGATCCATCAACGCCACTACTGCCGCTAACCGTTGTGACGTAGCTTCCGAATTTCACATCAAAGGGTTTAACATTCAACCTACCATCACTAATAGTAGCGCTCATCAACACATCCTTTAGGGAAACCTGATCGGTGTCATTAAGTTTAGTGAGTGATGTTACACCGGAAATAAGTTTTGATTGAGTCAAAGAAGCTTCTGCTATTTTTACCAGACCGCCTCCATTTACTGTAGTCATTTTTGGCATCATGTCTTGCCCCAGTTCTCCATTCACCTTAAAATCGGTGGAGAAGTTACCTTTGACTAAGCCTGCAATGGGAATGTATGTCTTCACAATTGAGAATGATGTTGCCGCTTGTTGAATGGACATTCCATCTATCTTCAAAGCGAAATCATACTTAGGATGATTTACGTCTTTTGCATTGTAGGCTCCGTTCACCACAAATGCTCCACCTAGCATATTAAACCTGACATTGCTAAGATTGGCAATCCCATCCTTTGCGATTATATCCCCACTCATGTTTGTCATGGTGTAATCCATCATCTTCACCGTTTTGAGAGAAGAGCGCAGAATGAAATCAATGTTTTCAGGAACGGGAATAACACCGAAAGAGGCCGTGTCTGTTGGTTCAACTGGTGTTTCTGTTTCTGTCATAAATTCATTCAAATCAAGCAGATTTGAATTAAAGTCCACGTTACCTTTTAACACCTCATTTTTTCCAAACACATAGCCAATATAATTATTGATAGCACCAGCAATTGTAAAATCACTTTTACCGATGGTTCCGGTTGTGTTTTTTAATTCAATTTTTTTAGGATCAAATACGGCATCCGAGTTAATAACCGTCACATCATATGGCATGTCTTTCATGGCAAACTTAAAATCTTTTAGAGAAACCGTTCCACTGGTAGGCAACCGATCGTAACGTTCTGCGGTTACATCCGACATTTTACCTTTTGTTTGTAAATCGCCTTTTACTTTTCCAGCTAAGGTCATTCCGTCCAGCGGAAATATTTTCGTCATCTTTTCCAGATCAACTCCACCGTTTGCATTTATGTTCCACGTGTAGTCATCCAGATTTTCCAGCACCAGATTTGCTGTGAATTTTTCATCATCCATCACCATGGAAAAACCATTGACAGCGATAACGGTCTCGGCCATTCTGCCCGATGTATTTTTAATGGTCGATTGAAATTTCAAATCGTGAAGCGGCAAAGGAAACTCCGCGGATTTTACGTAGCCATCAGATAGGCTCATGGATGCATTAATAGCTGGGATGATCTTCTTCAAGCTGTCATAGACACCTTTGGCCGAGGCATCAACGGAATACGTCCCTTTCATTTCGAGGCCTTCCATCGGAAACATTTTATTTAACTCGGCAAGATTTAATTTGGCTTTCAAGTTGCCTTCCATTCTATAATCTTTAAGATTTTGAATGAGAAGCTTTGCATCCACAGGGTTGGAACCAAAATCAAGATGAAGTTTTTTGAGGTCAACAACTGTGTTATCAATGACACCATCTTTATTGTCTATCCGTAAATCCATGTTGATGTTATTAACAGCGGTAGGTAGATCGGGATATTTAAACATGGCATCCTTTATAAGTAAGCCAATATTAAAGGCTGGCATTTGACTGTCGCTGTAGGTGCCTTTGGCAAATCCATTGAAGGATAAATCTCCCTTTGTTTCAATTTTGCCAAAGTCTTTGGTATACATGCCCGGCACAAGCGATAGCAAACTCTTAAAAGTGTTTTCAGGACTTTTAAAGTTAATGTCCATGCCATAATCTTTTTCATTCATCTTAAACCAGCCATCGAAACTCATAGCAAAGTCATTAACCTTGGCAGAGTTTTCCTTGAAGGTATACTTGGAAAAATCTTCACCGATGGAGATCACCATATCAATTTCTACACGCTTGTTGGTAAGTAATTCCATGTCTCCATATGAGGTAGTCATGGTGTCGGCAACAGTATGCGTTTTCAAATCAAAAACATCCTGCGTAAAATCTCCGCTTCCTGTGTGGTTTAAATGTTTAATACCCAAAAAGTAAGGAAGTGATTTGTCATCATACACCATGTCACCATCTATAATTTCCCAATGATCAATTCCAAAAGAAAAATTGCTTGGCTCTTCTGCTGTTGTAACTGTGTCGGTGGAAGGAAAGGCAATGTCATAGTTTGCGCGCCCATCTGCTAATACATTTATATTGATTTGGGGCTTTACGAGGGTGATACCTTTTATTCGTAGTTGATCTCCAAAAATTAACTCTTTAAGGTTTACCTCTACTTCCAACTTTTGAACCACAAAAAGATTGACTCCTTCAAATGGGGTGCGGTTA
>JANOLM010000516.1:0-2323 GCA_031419815.1 Bacteroidia bacterium | reverse complement strand
AACTTCACGCTGCAAATGTAAACACTTTTCAAAATAAAAAAATACCGTCAGAAGAATCCAGTCTCCTTAATTCATCAAACGATTGTTCTAAGCCTTCCTCGTGTATTATTTACATTCGGGTAAGCCGGCAATGAGAAAATTCTTAAGAAAGGCCCTAATAAAAAACCCGAATCTCTGTTGGCTTCCATAAGGTTGCTTTATAGTATAATATTGCACGAGATTAGGTAATTCAACTATAGTGAGTAAAATGCTAAGATTCTTGGGCTTGTGTATATTAGTTCTTCAGCTAATCGTGGCTGCACCCATCTTGGCAACAGGCCAGAAGTACGCTCATTTTGAAATAGAGAATAACGATCTGTTTTGGCGGTATACCTATGACTATGCGGGTTCAAAGGACAGCCTAAGAAGGGAAATTGTTCAAATGCTTAAATCCAAGTTCTTTACTTTCAATGTTACCCGGAACGAAGCTGGTTATACTGGAGAGATCAGATACTACCGCGTTGACTGCAAACGGTATGGAAGAACTTATTTGAACACACCCCGAATGTATTGGGAGGGAGAGTGGACAGGAAAGTTTGTTGTTGAGGTATTAGACAACCACTACATGGTGACTATCTATGCTTTATATTTTGAAAAGATGGAGCAGGCGGTGGGTTATCACCGTACGGAAAAAACAATAAAGGGCAGATATATTGATGCGGTAACGAAAAAGAATAAAGCTCTCTTTAGAAAGAATGAATTTTCAAATCTCTCTTTGATGAGTCTGGGTCTCAAAGATGATTTTGACATTAAAAACACTTTGCTTTTTAACTGAAAATTAAAGGTTCAAAATTCAAAATTGAATCGCTTCAATCGTGAATTTTGAGCCTTGGGCTTTGAACCTTGAATTCCTTAGAATTTATAAATTGCTGCCATGCCTAATGTAGTTTGGCTGTTCTTTGTGAAGTTTCCATCAGCGTCTATAAACTGTTGTGAGCTTTCATTTCCTGTACCCGTTAGCTTGTTAAAGGCATCCATTCTTAGCTCAGGTTTTAGTACCAAGTGGCCATCGGCCAGCGTGAACGACCCGGTTAGTGTGTAAGTGTTGGCAGAAGCACCAACCGCTTGTCCGGAACCATCAACGTTGCGCAAGCCTCTAGCGCCAGATTTATTGTTGAAATGCTCACCTCTGAAACCCAGACTAAAAACATCGGAAAGCGCATATGTCAAATATAAGTTAGCGCCACCCCAAGTTTTCATTTTATCCACATCGCTATCTGCGGGAATAAATGTACCGGGTGAACCCAACGTTCCTTTCTGGGTGCCAAGCATAAACCAATATCCTATAAATAGTTTATCGGTAGCCTGGTATCCACCATTTAAGTCATAAACTGTGAAATTGCCATTGGGGGTTTTGCCCAAGGCATCTGCATTTGACTCATTTGAATTTATGTAGTTGAAATATATGCTCAATCCTTCTGCCGGCACCAGAGACAATTGTCCAATCAAACCTTTTGCGCGGTTATTATCCTGGACATAATCAAATCCATTTACCCCTCCCAGCATAAGCGACACTTTGTCGCTAAATGCGTATGTAGCTTTAAGGCCCGTATGATAAAAGGGGATACCGCTATTGAAGGTGTGGTTGATGGAGTAGAAAAAATTAAGCGGTGCATCGATATACTCGTACCCTATGTGGGTTCCGAATTGCCCGGCAATAAACGAAAGCTTTTCTGTGGCGTTGTATTTAAAGTAAGCCTGTTTAATCATGACGGCAGAAAACACATCATTACCAACTGCGTAGCCATAATTTGGTCCCGTTACAGGTATGTTACCATAATTACCATATTGTGCACTTGGGCCAAAGGCTAAGTCTACAACACCCTCAGACTTACTATTGGTGTATTTAAAAACGGTTTGAACCATACCTAATTGAAACTGGTCAACACGCCTGTCAAAGCCCCTGCCAACGCCTGATTGTCCCATGTTATCTCGCGAAGACGGTTTGTTGAAATTAGTGAAGTAATAGGAGTCAAGATATCCTGAAACAGTAAGCTTGCCCTCCTCTTCTTTTTCTTCCTCTTTTTCTTTGGCTTGGATTACTTCCCCCGCTGTAATGATCGGTTCTTCTTTGGTGACATTAGCCACTGGTTTTTTTTCATTGGATGCTACCACAATTTCTGTCTGGGCTTTTGACTCAAAATTGCTGATAAGGAAAAGTACAATTGATAGTGCTAGAAAATTTAGTCTGTGGTTTTTCATAAATTTGTAATGTTTTAGTGATAAAATAAGCTAAGGCTATCCCGTTGAGGTATCTCACACCTCACGGGATGCTTTGGTGATT
>JANOLM010000515.1:0-3026 GCA_031419815.1 Bacteroidia bacterium | reverse complement strand
CACTAATCGCAATGGTTGCGTTCCTGGCAGCACTTGCAGGTGCAAAAGATGAAATTGAAGGAAGCAACACAAAGGTAAATCCTGATTTGGTTGCTATGCCTCCTGGTGTAGTGACGGATACACTTCCTGATGAACCTGATCCGACAACGGCTGTAATACTGGTTGCCGAAACTACATTGAACGATGAAGCGTCTGTTCCGCCAAAATTAACCGCAGTTGCTCCGGTAAATTCCGTGCCCGAAATAGTGATGATACTTCCTGTTCCTCCGCTTGGTGTAAAGGATGAAATTGTTGGCACAGGAACAATGGTTACTGTAAAGCTTGTAGTACTGGTTGCGGTCTGACCCGCCACTGTAACCGTAATGGTTCCGGTAGCTGCACCAGTTGGAACAGAAGTGGTGATGCTTGCAGCAGTGCTTGCGGTGGCAACAGCAGTAGTACCATTAAACTTAACCGTGTTGTTTGCAGGCGTTGTATCAAAATTTGTTCCGGTGATCGTAACAGAAGACCCTACTGCGCCACTCGTTGGGTTAAAATTGGTTATGGTTGGAGGTGGTGTATACGTGAAGTTTGTGGAACTGGTAGCGGTTAATCCATTCACTGTAACTGTTATGGCTCCGGAGGTTGCTCCGACAGGAACAGTACAGGTGATACTCGTTGAAGTGCTAGCCGTAATGGTAGCTGTTGTACTATTAAACTTCACCATGTTATTAGCAAAGGCAGGATCGAAATTTGTTCCAGTAATTGTCACCACTGTTCCTACTCCACCACTAGCTGGAATAAAGGAAGTAATGGTTGGCAATGACAATGTTGAAACAGAAGCTGGATTGCCTGAGGCTGTACTAATATTATAATTTTCTGTACCCCCCGTTCCATTGAATTCGAAAGCACGAAAGAAATAGGTAGTACCAGCCGTCAGCCCGGTAACGGTGATAGGGCCTGATCCTACACCCACTATATAATTCCCGGTTCCAAGTTGAGGGCCACTTCCAAAAATGGTGTTGGCTGAATAGCCAATGCCATCCACAGGATTTGCATCAACGGACGAGCCTGATTTAGCAACCAAAATTCTTGAGCTTCCATTACCATTGATAAAATTTATTGTAACAGAAGTCAGGGAAAGCGAGCTAAAATTCAATGCACTGACTTGCGTGGTCGGCTCACCGGCTGGCGCCAATGCATTAAGAGTTAAATCTGCCAGAGTCAAGCCGCTCAATGTTGCCCTAATAGTATAAGAACCAAAACTTGAAATTTGTAACTGAGTCCATGCGACTGATCCTAAACTTAAACTGCGCGATAAGCCGCCCGCATCTGATGATGCCAACGTTCCAGAGCCTGAAAATTTACTTAGAGTAACAACACCTGCATAGTCCGCATCGGCATTGCCGTTTGCATCTACCGGGTTTACAGTAAGTCCAAAATTTTGATTAATCAACACTGATGCAGGTGGAGATACATAAAATAGACGATCCGCAGTTACCACTATTTTGTTTACAGAGCCACTTGTACCTGCTCCCCCGGCATCGGTAGAGGCGAACACTGATCCGGTATTTGCTGCACTGGCACCAAACACACTTACCTGAATATTCTGATTATCATAAACAGTCGTATTGAAAGTTGCCCTTACCGAAAAAAGTTTAGTCGAGTTATCAGTTGCCGTTAGAGAAAGGCCACTCAATGAAACGATATCCGTTGTGACATCTTGTTCGGCCACATTTGTAGTTCCATCGAATATGGCAATCCTCCTGATGTTGCTGTAATTGGAAAACTGAAGAGTCAAATTCGTTAAAATAGTATTTTGGTTGTCAACATCTGCAGATCCTCCACCATCTCGGATTTGGAACGTAGCCAGGCTGGCTGCATTGATTGTGGTCAATCCACTGGCAGACTGGAAATTTCCATAGATAATATTTGAAGAGGTGCCTGTATTAAAAATGATATCCGATTGTTGTGAACTAATAAAAGAATAATTGGTGCTTACGATAGAAGTGGAAATGACAAATCCGAGGTTAACGACTACATCAGCTTGTGAGATGGAAAATTGAATTGGAGAATTCGCTCCATTTATCCCGGCACTCGCATCCGCTACCAGAAAATAATTTTTAAGCGAAGAAATGCTTTCTGTCAGTCCGGTAATCACTACTTGAGAAGAAGAAGGTGTAAACGTCAATCCAGTAATTAACGTATTATCTCCTGTGGTAGCATAAATATTATCGGATGATCTTACCATCGAAAAATTGGATAAAATACCCAATGATGAAGAACTGGTATGAACGGTGATTGAGGAAACTATTTGAAGAGCATTAGATGTCATTGAAAAACCAAAAACACCTTGAGAAGTAGCACTTGCTGACAACGGAGAAGTAGCTACACTATTTCCAACAGCATTGAGAGAACTAATGGTCAACGCAGAAAGTGTAGCAGAGGCTATTGGATTGCTTCCTATTTTATAATCCGTATTATCAGCACTATTGTTCGAAGAAAGAGTATAGGAATAAACTATAAAATCATATTGCGTATTCGACTGCATGTCGTTAAATGTGTAACTCGTTTGAGTTGGATTAGAAATCAGATTTATAATAGCCGCCCCGTTATTGTTTGTGAAATCCTCTTCTGGGGTTACCGGGAATCCATCGGCTACAGACGCATACGTGCCAACACCAGTTTTCTTAGCAAGAATCAACAGGTGAGTCGGCAACTGGCCTGCTACAGCATTCGTCCAGTTAACAATTGCCTGGCTGGCACTAACCGCGGTAGCCGAAACTGCTGTTACATTATTTGTTGGCTCTGGCAATACAATGCTAAAGGTTTGACCAGTAAAATCTCCATCGGCATTGCCAATTGAGGTTATGGTAGAATTTCCAGCAAGATCCTTGATCGCATTTGCATCATTATTATCCACATAATTTAAACCGAGCGTTCCTGTTCCGGTATAGCCCGATACGGTAATTAGATAATCAGTGTTTGGAGTATCCGAAGCAGGAGCACCGATGACTGCACTTGCTATAGAACCTGTTGTTGATAAA
>JANOLM010000514.1:0-2113 GCA_031419815.1 Bacteroidia bacterium | reverse complement strand
CCATCGGATCCATAAATGCACTGGGATGATTAGCTACAAAAATTATTGGCCCTTTGATGGGTACATTCTCATAGCCCTTTACCATAATTCTTCGAAAATAAGAATTAAGGGTTAACTGAATGATCCATTTTACTAAACGATAGAGCACTTTATGTTTATTTGATTGCAATGATTACCCTGTAGAATAGACAAGTTAACATTCTGGTTTAATGAATAACTACATTTCATAGAATTTTCTAGAGTCACTCACAAGTTCTCACAATTAAAAGCTTGCTATTAAAATTATAAGAATAAGAAACTTACCTGCAATCGCTCCAGCGGCCGCTCTCTTGGAACGCTTCTTCACAATTTCATTTTCAAACCCAGCCCGGTAGAGTTTATCATTTACTCCGGTCGGAACATCTTCAAGTACAACTTTGGAATTTGCAGCCGACAGGGATAAAAAAGGAGAGCCAATCGTCATACCCAAAAGAAATCCTCCTCCACCCCATCCCGCACTTTTCTTACTATCCTTTATGGCATCGCTCACTCCACGTTCATAACTTTGATGATAATAAGATATGCTTCCTGTTTCCTTCATCCCTTCCTGCCTCGTATCCTTAGCCATATTGTAGTCCTCCGCATCCAGTAAAATAGAATCTTCTTTTACTATTGAATAATCTACAGCTGGCGCCACATACGCAATATGCGTTGTCTTCTCGTAAGTCAACGTGTCTGAAGAAAGTTCAGTTTGTTCCCTCCATTGCACATAACTTTCCACTTCATGCTTCATGGCACGCTTCACCTTATCGCTACCAACCTGTCGGTAAAAAATCACACCGTCATCAATTCGTTCTATGAAACCACGCAACGTGTCTTTAGTAAGAAGAACAATGATGTCGTAGCCTTTCTTCATCGGTTGGTATTTCTGATCAAATTCAATCAGAAAATCTGGCGTTTCAATTTTTGAAACGTCCATGGTTTTCAGATCCGCGAGGTTTCCGTTTAACACATACTCAACTTTTGTAGAATCAATTCGCCAGAGCGCTACATTCTTTATTGTTTTGCCGGAATGCAAATAAATGGCGCTGCTTCCTTTGGGCAAGGTGGCATCCTGCGCTTTTAAAAGTGAAGCAGAAAACAGGAATAAGATAATTGTTAAGAGATTTTTCATTGCAATAGCAGTTATTGATTTAACATCGCTGAAATTCTTGGTTTGCCATCAGTGAATTCAAGTTTAATAGGGCCCCACTTGCTTTCGCTGAATTCAACACGATCAATCTTTTCCATCAACAAGTCGTGGATACTTCCGTTCTTTATATAGACAACCCAATATTCCTTTACTTCATGAAGGGTAATGTTTTTAAGAATAGATCGGTCCTTTTCGATAATCCTTCCAATTCCAAGAGCTTTCAAATCTTCCTTTTTACTGAGATCGGGCAACTGAGCACGCGTGGCAACTGAGTGTGTGACAATCAGGACGAGTGACAAAACAATAAGGGTCTTCATGGCTATACTTTTTAGTTGAAGAGACCCGCACCAATTGGCACGGGTCTTAAATTTGTTTTTATTGCACCTTGGGTTTTCTATACAGATTAAATCCAAAGGAAGCACCGACAACTGTTCCTTCTTTTCGCGGAAGCACATACACATTGACAGGAATGTTTAGATAGCCCGACTTAAATGTTTTCCCCACCCCAAAGAACAAACTTGTGGATAGAGCAAGGGTACCTCTGCTGTCGAGCCGCTTTGTTTCGGGGTAAGGATTGGTTTTCGATCCATTAGGTAACGAGTACCATTCATTTGTTAAATACCACTGCCCATCTTCGGTGCCATTAAGGCCATCACCCCAAAATCCTTGTGCCTTTTTAACAACCCTGAACGAAGGACCAAGTGCAAATTCCCATCCTCCCTTACCTGTCCGTAAACCGTTTAGAAAAGTTAAGGATGGGATGAATTTTCCTGACTCCAATCCACCAATCATCGGGAGAAACTCCACCAAAGCCTGGAAATCGCCAGCACTCAGATATTGCCATTCTTTTTGCCAACCAAATTGAAAAGTGGCTGGATACATATTATAACCACCTTCACTTTCAGGCGAGGTCAATACAGTTGCAGCATCACCTGTCGCGAA
>JANOLM010000513.1:0-3542 GCA_031419815.1 Bacteroidia bacterium | reverse complement strand
CAAAGCTTTTTGCTTTCTGTGGATAGAGTTGTGAACTTTGCCATTCAATGTTAGAATTTTATCAGCTCAAAACTTACCATGGAATTTGTTAAGACTACCGTAGACTTGTTCGGTTTTCAAATTATGGAGCCCGTAACAGCTGCGACTGATCTTTTGGTGTCTGGTGTATGCCTGTATGCTTTTCTGAAAATACGAAAAGGGACAAATAATTTGTCCTCCGTAAACCTTTTAAAATATTATTTCCTCACGTTGGCCTTGGCCACTGCGTATGGCGGCATAATAGGCCATGCTCTGCAGCATGTATTAAGTTTTGGTTGGAAAGTGCCGGGATGGCTTATCAGTATGTTATCCATCGCACTGATTGAAAGGGCAGCCATCCTTCATGCAAAACCAATTCTCCGGCCTGGTATAGGTAAGTTTTTTGCGATCCTAAATATCATCGAACTGAGTGTGCTTGTTTCAGTTGTGTTGCTAACCTTAAACTTTTTCTTTGTAGAAGCCCACGCATTCTATGGATTACTCATAGTCGTTTCCTCATTCGAACTTTTTATATACATCAAGACAAAAGATGAAGGAAGTAAGTTATTACTTGTTGCTGTTATCATTTCAGCTTTGGCCGCTACCGTACACTTAACCCAGTTTTCAATTCACATATGGTTCAACCATCTTGATCTTAGCCACGTGCTGATGGCAATGGCTGCGTACGTTTTTTATCTTGGCGCAACCAAAATTAAAGGGGCGGATCTATAGCTATTCCTAAATTCTCTCTAATACTTTTTTAATCAACGATTCAATTATCTTTTTCGGATTTTTCGAGAATTTGCTTTTTACCCGGTTAGCAATAATGGCATTTACACTCAGTGCATCGTGTCCTAATAATCGCGCCATTGCGTAATACCCGGAAGTTTCCATTTCAAAATTGGTCAGCCAAAATTCTCCTTTGTGATAGTAATTAAAATCTTCCAACAACTTTGGAAACCGCAACGGTAAGCGCAATACTCTGCCTTGCGGTGCGTAAAAGCCAGGGCAGGTGACGGTGTTGCCTTGCATCATGTCAAATCCTATCTGCTCACGCAAAGATTGAGAGCCGCGCACAACGTAAGGCATAAAAGGAAGACCTGTTTTACGGTGAAGGTCATGGGCGACTCCTGCTTCAAAATCATCCATAAGCAGATCATAAAAATTCATGAGGTTATCCAGGCCAACGGCATAATCTGTTACTAAATGAGTTCCCAATGGAACATCCTCCTGAAGGGAACCTGAAGTACCAACCCGAATGATTTTTAGTTTTTTCTTTCGCGATTTAGGTTCACGCGTTTTTAAGTCAATGTTCACCAAAGCATCGAGTTCAGTAAATACAATCTCAACATTGTCTGTCCCTATTCCAGTGCTAATGACGGTTATTCGCTTGCCATTAAATTTTCCAACATGAGTGATAAACTCCCGCTTGTTCATTTCAAACTCAACTTCATCAAAAAACTGGCTCACCATGTATACCCGGCTTGGATCACCAACCATTATGATAGTATCTGAAATATGCTTGGGGAGCAAATTCAAATGATAGACACTTCCGTCTGGATTGAGAATGAGATCAGTTTCGGATATTTTCATAATTATTCAACGTTCAAGATTTAAGGGTAGTTCTTAAACCTTTCTTTGATGACGGTCAACCCTTCTCCATCCCGATAGCTATCGGGAGAGAAGGATACACTTTAATTTTTTATGGGTTGTGCAGGATTACCAAAAACAGTTTCACCAGCTTTTACAGGACTAATCACCACGGAACCAGCTCCGATGCGCGCGCCTTTGCCAATTGTAATACCTGCAATGATTGTAACCCCAGAGCCTATGAACACTTCATCTTCAACAATGACATTAGGATTAATCAGGCTGCCTGCCCCCACCTGAACGAAATCACCCACAGTTGCCCCAACTCCAATAAAAGAATTAGCTTGAATTATTCCATGATTTCCAATCTTAGCCCCTGGCGCAATGGTTGCTCCGGTATCAATAAAATTTCCATGGCCAAGCTCTGCTTTCGATGAAATACGGGCAGTACTATGAATGGCATTAACAGGTTGAACATGCCGGATTTCCTGCAACATCCCAACTACATTTTTTCTGAGTTTGTTATCATCCACTGCCACAAATGCTTCGCATTTTTTTCCTATCAATTTTAAAAATCCATCGTCATCCATACTTCCTAGCACAACAACCTCATCCACTTCCTTGGTGTGAAGCTTCTTGTCATCGTCCAAAAACCCATAGACGACAATGCTGTTACTTTCAAAAATTTCTTTGGCTGCTCGCCCGAGATAATTTGCTCCAAAAATGATTACAGGGTTCTCCATGACACAAAGATAAATATTGCGAGGACTTGGATTGCCAAATATCTAATAGGAGTTTCTTCTACGCCCAAAGTATGATTCAAAAACCGAAAAGTATCTTAGGCCAGTCTGAGGAATGTCATTTGGGTGATTACCAGATACCATTCGGAAGGACAACCCTAAACAAAATAAATAAGTAAAAAAATGAAAAATTTCCTCCACCCCAGCCAGTCTGGCTTCTCCTAAAAATTGTAGATTAATAGAACTTCAAAAAAAAATCACTTATTACAGTAAATCGTGCTTTGTTTTTAACTATCCATTTTTATTCTAACATCCTTCATGGTTTATTGTCAAATTGATGAAAGTTCAATTATCACACGACCCCTGACTAGATTACTATAAAATAAAACCATTTTCTCAACAATAGGCATGTATTTTTTTTTCATCAGAGTCAAAGTAGGTTTGAAGCTAAGCCCAAGAAAAGAATGAGAGCTGGAATAAAATCCTTTAAAATGACGAGCACTCTACCGCTTAGTTTTATGCTATTTCTGATAATTAACACATTGCTCCCATTGGATTCATTTAGTCAAAATGATCAAAGATCATTAATCAAGGCAGGAGGGTATCTTAATTTCAATCATCCCTCCGGATTTTCTGGATTTATTTTTAGTTTAGAAAAGGAAAGAACGTTTAAGAAGAATATGTCTTTCACTCATGGACCACGATTAGATTACGATAAAGCCAAACGGGATTTAAGCAAAAATTTTCCTGGAATTGAAAATCTAATTGTAGGATATGGGTTAAAGTTCTATCCGTTTTACTTTAAATCACACAAACCTTACAAGGGAATTTTTATTGGTCTTTATCCTTGCTATTTCATGCCTATTAACATCCGTTATAAATATGGCCCTGGTGTAGGTTCCCCGATTGGCTATCAGCATGTGTTTAAGGATAAAATTTCTCTTGGTTTCGAAGGAAGTGTTATCTATATGCGAAATATCAACGAGAATGCCTTTTATCAGTCAAATCCTAAAAACAAGTATTACTATTTTTTGCTGTGCTTTAAAGTAGGCTTAAAGTTAAACCACAAGACAAGACCTAAGTAATTCTGAAGATGAGTTAAGGTCACAATTAAATTAGGAGGTAGATAGCAGGATCAAAAGCACTTATAATATTAAGGAAGCAATAAGATTCAAGATCTATCAAGTCTTAAAA